>CANQEQ010000010.1 GCA_947595345.1 uncultured Bacilli bacterium
ACATAATTTTAAATATATGTTGTTAAATACACAGAAAAAAGAGGCTATAATGAACTTCTCATTTCATTACAGCCCCTATTTTATTTCTATTGTTTTTTTATCTTTATTATCAGGACTTTTAATTACATCTATTACTAAAACTCCATCTTTATATTTAGCATTTATTTTGCTGTAATCAACATTTCCTACATAAAATTCTCGTTTATAAACACCATAAGTTCTTTCTCTTTTTATATAATTTTTTTCATTAACTGAAGTATCACCTTTTTTACTAGCTAAAACTGTTAAATAACCATGATTAAATTCTATGGTTAAATGTTCTCTTTTAAAACCTGGTAAATCAATTTCTATATGATATTTATCGTCTTCTTCGTATATATCACATTTCATATAATTATTATTTTCTAAAATATCTTCAAACATAATATCCTCCTTTAATAATATAACTATTTTTATTAATGTTATACTAAATTTTAATCTTTTTTGTTAATAATAAATTCCCGAAGCATCTTAGTTAAGGCTCTTTTTTCAATCCGAGATACATAACTTCTTGAAATATGTAATTTTTTAGCTATTTCTTTTTGGGTTAATTCATCACCACCATTAAGACCATATCTATAAGCTATTATTTCTTTTTCACGTTTTGTTAAAACTTTTACATATTCACTTAATAATTTTATATTTTCTTTTTGATATAAGTCTAATGCAAAGTCAGGTGGAGTAGCTTTTAAGACATCAACTATTGTAATTTCATTACCATCTTTATCAAAGCCTATTCCCTCGTTTATAGAAATATTTTTACTATATTTGTTATTGGCTCTATAATACATAAGAATTTCGTTTTGAATACATCTAGCACAGTAAGTTGTCAGTCTAACGTTCTTACCTTTAGAGTAAGTATCAATTCCTTTTATTAATCCAATTGTTCCTATACTAATTAAATCGTCTTGAAAAGAAACATCATGTTCAAATTTTTTAACAATATGAGCTACTAATCTTAAATTATGTTCAATTAATTTATTTCTAGCTTCTTTATTTCCTTCTTCCATTTCCAGAATACATTTATCTTCTTCTTCTCTACTTAACGGTTCAGGAAATAAATTATTAGAATAGCTACCTGTAAAAAAGAACATATTTGTAAGCAATTTTATAATATTAAAAAACATATACCACCAATTAAAGTATATGTTATTCTAATTTTTAAATTTATTTTTTACACATTTTATGTTAATATTTTTATAATGAATAGTATACTCTATTGTTAATGTTGTTAGTATATTAGTTGAGCAAAATGACTATCAAAAATATAGAAAATTTTGGAATAAATTAAAAGAAAAATTACAAAATAGTAGCACAAGATGGTAAATTGAGAATAACTAACTGTACTAAAAATGTCAACTAAAAAAGAAACCTTAAACAGTCTCTTTTTCAATAATTTCACTAGCAATATCAATATTAAAAATTTTCAACATAAGTTTATAATATTCTAAAAATTGGTCTTTAGGCAAATCACAAATTTTTCCAATTAATTGCCCCTGCTCTATCCTTTCTGGAATCTCAATTCTAATATATGATTTTTGTTTAAGTCCTAGTTCTTTCCAATTTTTTATTTCCTCTACATTGTTAATTTTATTTCTTTTAGTTGTTACTTTTAATGCTAAATAATCTGGATTTTCCATAATAAGCATTCCTTTACCTTCGTCTACTATTAAAAAAGGTCTAATTTGAAACGTAGTATCATAAGTATTATCTTCTTTAGCTATTAAAACTGGTATTACAACTAGCCAAATCTCTCCCAATTTTGCTTTTTTTGTCATGTTTAATTATCCTTTCTGCATTTTAATTTATTTTCATTTAATCCTAGAATTTTTAACATTTCTAATGTTCTATTTTCTTTTTCTTTGTCACTTTTTTTATTATCAGTTGGAACTCTTAAGTTATTACAATATTCTTGATATTCACTCAAAGACATTCCAAGCATCTCAGCACATTCTTTTTGTGATTCAAAAAAATCCTTTTCACTCATCATAAAAATTACTCCTTATTATAATTAAAATATAACATAAATAAATTTTATTTACAATATAAATTAACACATTATATTATATTAATATTAAGAAAATGTCAATAAAATTTTCAAAAAAATAGTACCTAAATAGTACCTAAAAAAAATAAAAAACGTTGATATATAAAAAAGATAAAAAAAATAAATAGTTCTGATAAAACTATTCACTTTGAGTTTAGAAAAAGTTGTACCATTTATATTATTTTTTTAGGATAATATAAATTTTTAAATAAATATTATCAGTATTTACTACAACTACTTATCCTTGAGTTTCTCCTCTCAAAACAATTGTCCTACTTAGTGGCGATAATGATTATATTCTCATATAACTTTTCTTACCATATAACACTTACCTTCAGTAAATTACTTATAAAGTATTATCTAAAATAATACTAAATGCTAAAAAGCATCAAAGAATAAACTTAATTATTCCAAATAGTCATAAAGACTATACAAAAGGTTAAAATCAATTAACCTATAGACTAAAATATAAATTCATGAAAGAATAAATATTGAGTCCATACATATAATAAATATTCCAAAGAATAAATATTATAGTCAAAAGTAATTGTACTTAGTTCATGCTATCTTACTAAGTAATTATAATTTAACATACTATATTATAAATGTCAACAGATTTAGACAAACTTTTTTTATTTTTTTTAAATTTTTAAATTAAGTGTCAAATTATCACTTACCTATAAGTTTACTTTCACCAGTTTTATAATCAATTTCTATGCCTTCTTCAACATTATAAACATAAATATTAAATTTTATTCCAAAGCCTTTATCTTCAATAGAATACCCTTCCATTTCAACACCACTTGCAAGTAAATTTGTTTCTTTATAAATTGGAGTTACTCTATATAAAACATGATTACCAGTTTTCTTAATATATTTAGCTACTTTATTTTCATAATCTAACATAACACCTGTATTCATTGACCTAGTACAAGTTATTAAATTTTTAGGATTATCATTTTCACCAGTTAGTTGATAACCAATTAAATGACATCTATTATATAAATATTTACCATCTACTATATTATATTTTACAGTATGCCAACCACTTGGCTTTATATTTCCAATACTACCTCTTTCTTTAGTTGGCATCAAAGACTTAGAAATATTTGCAAAAGCTTGACCACATCTTCCTAAAATATCTAAATTACTATATTTTTCAAATGTTTTTCTTTCTTTATCTTCTTCTGTAAAATAAGGTTCATTGTTATTAATTACAACATATCCTTTATCAGAATACTCTGGAATATCTGAAAGTGCATATGATTTAACTGGAACAAATTTTAATAATAAATTACTAACTTCATCTTTATAATACGTTCCAAGTAAAATAAACAAAATTAATAAAATTTTTAGACCTAATTTAACATTATTTTTAGTTTTTCTTTTCATAACTACCCTATTTTTTATACCTTATTTATCTTAAATATATACTATATTTTAAAAAAAGTAAATAAAGTAGAATTAGTTTTTACATTAATTATTATTCTTTTAATATAATTAAAATCTTAAAAAGTTTATTAATCTCTTTTTAGTTTTTTAACTTTCTGAAAATGAGTTTCTTCTTTTAAATCACTATCTTCTAAAGTTAAATCACCAATTATTTTTAACGTTTTAGGTAATTTTTCATAATTATTTATAATTTCTTCATGAAGAGCAGCATTAAAAGCTTGTTCATCAATTTCTTCTATTTCACTAGGCCAAATAATATTTTCAAATTTCAAATTCATATTCATAAAGAAAGTTCCGTAATTTATTTTTAAAGGACCTCTTCCTTTAAAAATTATACTTTTTAATCTTTTACAATAGGCAAAAGCATAATCTTCTATATTTTCTAGTAATTCAGGAAAAATTAATTCTCGTAAATTATAACAGCCTGAAAAAGCCTCGTATTTTATTTCTTTTAGTTTACTATTAAAAGAAATTTCTTTTAAACTTAGACAATTCTCAAAAGCATTAATATCAATAACTTCTAATAAAGGTGGACAATTTAGTTCTTGTAAATTTATAAAATTTTCAAAAGTAAATGCTCCTATTTCTTTTAAAGAATTAGGAAATTTAATTTGTTTAATCAAGTTTTTATCAGAGTATGTCATATTACTTGAAACAATTTTAGTAATTCCTTCAGCAAAAGTTAAAGTACCATTTTTTAAAGTTATTAAATTTTTAGCCAATACATACTTCTTACAAGAATAAATTATCTCCAAAGATTTTTTCATTGCAACTTTTAAACTAGGAAACTTGTAATTTGGGTAATTAGAAGTAACAGGATATGTTTTATTATTAATAACTAAGACTTTACTATTTTCTAAATTGTTATCCCAATTGCTCTCATATTCTATATCAAACATTCTTGTTTTATAAATTTCATGAGAAATACCTAAAAATTCTCTATAATAATTAGGATAATTTACCATTAATATTATTTTTAGATATTCAGGATAAATTTTTAATAATACATCTACTGGAGTATATTTTAAATACCAATTATAACCAATTTCCCTTTCAATTTTTTCTTTAATAGTCTTGACTTCATTTGACTTTAATTTTATAAACTTTTCGTATTCTCTTTTAATTATATCTAAATAATATTTTCTCTCGTCATGAAATGTATAATATACTACATTTCTAATAGCATCATTCATAAATTTCTTACTTAAAAGAAAAAGCTTCATTTCGTACAATTTATTTCTTAATTCCCTACTAATATCTTCTTGATATATCATTTGAATTATTAACAAATCATTTATTGTTTTAACAAGTACCGAAACATTATCTAAAGTATTAGGAGTATTTAAAACTCTATTATATTTTTCCTGAAAATATTGAATAAATTTATCTTTATATTTTTCTTTTTCTAAGTCAATTTTCACTTCAACATTTGCAAATTTAAAAGGCATTATATCATGATAAAATGAATTATCATGAGTTACCTTATTATAATAAATTAAATTTTCTATATCTTTAATTTCTTTTAATTTATTTTCAAATATTAATTCATTTACATATTTATAAAACTTAAATTTTTCAAAACAACTTTCCAAATTAGTTAATTCCTTACTGTTATAATTTCTTAAAGAATTTATTAAATTATTAGCTGTTTCAACCGAATTTCTACTTACTTCTAAATTATAATCTAATGCAATAATGGCAACTTTTAAAGTATTCTCTAAATTTCTTAAACTTCTCTCTTCTATTTCTCGTTTTAATTTTTTATCTTTCCCTAAAAAGCCTAAATACTCTATACTATGTTTTAAATTATGTCTTTGCTCTTCTTCCTTGTATTTTAATAACCCAAGCATTTTTAATTCTAAATTTTTTCTTTTATCTTTTAATATATTATATAAAGATGCTATCTTAGCATATTTTATTTCATAATCAAGTAATTCATATTGATTAAGTTCTACAACTTTCCCTAAATCTTTTTTTATTGTTAAACTTTCGGAAACTTGTTCTAATTCATATAAAAATTTTATTAGCAAATTAGTTATATCTTTACTTTTATCTCTTAATTCATTTGTATATTTTATTAAGGTATCAAAGTTATTAATATTTATTTTTTCTTTATAATTATCTACTTTTATTTTATCCTCCCCAGTTAATTCTTGATAATTAGTTAAATAAATAATTTTATTATCAAAAGTTATTATATCATGTTCTTCTGAAACTATTTTTTTGCTTTTAAATTTACTAATAATTTTTTCTAATATCTTCATGAAATACCCTCAACAAATTCTATATTTTTTTAACTTTCTCACAAGTATTATCTTCTTCGGTTTCTAAATCTTTATCTTCTATTACCAAATCCTCATCGCCTAATATTAAATCGCCATTAATAAAAAAATAGTGTTTAATCTTTTTAACTTTAAATTTTGGTTTTTCTCCTTCATAAGTAATACTTTGTAGTTTCTTACAATTAGAAAAAGCATCTTTATCAATTGTTTCTATGAAAGCAGGTAACATCACTTCTGTTAAACTATAACAATTTGAAAACGCAAAATATTCTATTGTTTTTAGTTTACTATTAAAAGTGACTTTTTTAATCTTAGTACAATTTTCAAAAGCACGCAGACCAATTGTTTCTAGTAAAGGTGGACAAGTTAATTCCTGTAAATTTCTAAAATCTACAAATACAGCTTCTCCAATTTCTCTTAAAGAATTAGGAAATTTAATGTGTTTAACCAATTTTTTATCAGGATAGGCCATATGACTTGAAACAATTTTAGTAATTCCTTCAGCAAAAGTCAAAGTACCATTTTTAAAAGTTATTAACTTTTCAGAAGATATACATTTCTTACAAGAATATATTATATCTATGGCAAAATCTTTATATAAATCTCCTATATCATATTTATTTTCATAAAACATACTTGATTTGTGTATAAATCGTCTTAAAAAATTACGATTATCCAAAATATATTCTTTAGTTTGATAATTAATAACAAACTTTTGATTATCACCTAAATTATTATCATACTCTATATCAAATAATTTTGTATTATAATTTTTAATATTATCTTCCAATAGTTCTCTATAATAATAAGGATAATTTACTATTAATATTATTTTTAGATAACTAGGATAAGTATCCATTAGTATATTTTCTAATGAATTACTACTTAAAAGTAATTCAATTTTATATTTAATAAAATCAACTATATCTGAATTTAATTTTATAAATTTTTCATATTCTCTTTTAATTATATCTAAAAAATATTTTTCCTCTTCATTAGTTGTATACAAATCTTCACCAATACCACATATAAATTTTTTGCTAAAAATAAAAAACTTCATTTCATACAACTTATTTCTTAATTCCCTACTAATATCTTCTTGATATACCATTTGAATTATTAACAAATCATTTATTGTTTTAATAAGTACTGAAACATTATCTAGAGTATTAGGAGTATTTAAAACTCTATTATATTTTTCCTGAAAATATTTAATAAATTTATCTTTATATTTTTCTTTTTCTAAGTCAATTTTTACTTCAACATTTGCAAATTTAAAAGGCATTATATCATGATAAAATGAATTATCATGAGTTACCTTATTATAATAAATTAAATTTTCTATATCTTTAATTTCTTTTAATTTATTTTCAAATATTAATTCATTTACATATTTATAAAACTTAAATTTTTCAAAACAACTTTCCAAATTAGTTAATTCCTTACTGTTATAATTTCTTAAAGAATTTATTAAATTATTAGCTGTTTCAACCGAATTTCTACTTACTTCTAAATTATAATCTAATGCAATAATGGCAACTTTTAAAGTATTCTCTAAATTTCTTAAACTTCTCTCTTCTATTTCTCGTTTTAATTTTTTATCTTTCCCTAAAAAGCCTAAATACTCTATACTATGTTTTAAATTATGTCTTTGCTCTTCTTCCTTGTATTTTAATAACCCAAGCATTTTTAATTCTAAATTTTTTCTTTTATCTTTTAATATATTATATAAAGATGCTATCTTAGCATATTTTATTTCATAATCAAGTAATTCATATTGATTAAGTTCTACAACTTTCCCTAAATCTTTTTTTATTGTTAAACTTTCGGAAACTTGTTCTAATTCATATAAAAATTTTATTAGTAAATTAGTTATATCTTTACTTTTATTTCTTAATTCATTTGTATATTTTATTAAAGTGTCAAAGTTATTAATATTTATTTCTTCTTTATAATTATCTACTTTTATTTTATCCTCCCCAGTTAATTCTTGATAATTAGTTAAATAAATAGTTTTATTATCAAAAGTTACTATATCATGTTCTTCTGAAACTATTTTTCTACCTTTAAATTTACTAATAATTTTTTCTAATATCTTCATGAAATACCCCATTTCATTTACTTTATATTATATATTTTTTACAAAGACTTTTTTCAAATTCTTTTAATATCATTTCACCTTTTTCTATTTCCATTCTTTTTTTATTTTCTTCTACTAATCTAAGCAATAAATTCTGACTTTGCTCTCTATTAACTTCTAATAAATTAGGAGCAACCATCACAAATTCATTTATATTTTTAAATAGAAAACATTTACCTATTTTTCTTACATTTGGTAAAAAAATATTTTTTAAACTTTTATTATTTTGTAAGAAATAACTACCTATCTCTATTACATTTGGTAAACTAATTCCCGTAAAAAATAAATGGTCTGTTAGAAAATAATCTCCTATTTCTCTTACATTAGGTAAATTTATTTTTCTTAAATTATTATTACCACTTAGAAAATAATTACCAATTTTTTCTACCTTTGGTAAATTTATTTCTTTTATTTTTTCATTCATGTTTAAAAAACTACTACCTACTTCAACTACATTTGGCAAACTTACTTCTATTAAATTTCTATCATAATATAGGAAAGTATCACCTATTTTTCTAACATTCGGTAAACTTATCTCTTTTATCTTTCCATTATTAAGCAAAAACTCTGATGATATTATTTCTACATTAGGCAAGTCTATTCTTTCTAAATTATTATTACGATATAAAAACCTAAAACCTATCGTTCTAACTTGAGGTAGATTTATATTTATTAAGTTTCTATTACATGTTAGAAAAAAATCTCCTATCTCTATTACATTAGGCAAATCTATATCTCTTAACCCTTTATTGCTGATTAAAAATTCAGATAATATTTTCTTGGCATTTGGCAAAGATATTCTTTCTAAGTTTTCATTACCATATAGAAACTTTTTACCAATTTTTTCTACCTTTGGTAAGCTTATTTCTTCTAACATTTTATTATAAAATAGGAATTTTTTGCCTATTTCTCTTGCATTAGGTAAATCTATTTTCATTAAACTTTTATTATAAAATAAGAAACTATTACCTATTTTATCTATACTTTCATTTATATAACCTATAATTTTATTTTCTTTATCTATTTCAATGATACTTGTTTCATTATTTTTATTTGTTATTCTTATTTCTTTTCCATATTCAGTTTTTATAATATCTATTTTTTCTATTTCTCCTATTGAACTAATAAAACTATCAGGATAGTCAACATATAAATATATTTTTTTATTAACTAAATCTAATATAAAATAATCTAAAACAAGATATTTATCATGTTCATATCTATGTACTCCATTTACATCTATAATTACATTATTAGTACAATAATAAATATTATTTAATTCATAATTATATTTGTAATATCTTCCGTCATTCGCAAGAACATAATTTGATATTTCAAAATTATTAGACTTAATTGCTTGTTTCATTCCATAATAATCTTCAAAACTTTTAGTTAAACCTGGTACTATATTGTTAAGATTATTAGAAAATGTCGCATCAGGATTATTTAACCTATGATTATATCTATTTTTTATAGATAAAAAATGTGAGTTATTTCTTGTAAATTGAATACTAATTACGCTTGTTCCATATAAATCTTCACGTTTAGGATTTGGAAAATCTTCTCGTCTTATATTATCAACATCATGACTAACAGCAAAGAAAACATAACAACTATTTAATCTACCTCCACGAAAAGTGCAAAGTTCTTCACCATAAGCATAATATTTTTTAAAACTTTGAATATCCTCTTCCGTCCTACATTCATATAAATCATAACCTACTTCACTCATTAATTCTTTAGGAGATTTGGTTACTTTTTCTTCTTTTTTAGGTTTTACATTTGCTAAACTATAAATAAGATTTTTAAATTGTTCTTCTAAATTAGCTTTTACTATATCATCATATAAAATCTTACTTGGTTCAAATTTTTTAAATAATAAATTAGGTAATAAGCCCTTTTTTTCTAAAAGAATAGGAAAATAGTCACGACAAAAATGAGCCATTCCCTCACCATATTTTTTCTTAATTATTTTTAAATCTTCATTCATAAAAACTCCCCAGCAATTCGCATCATATTATAGTAAAAAAATATTATATTGTCAAACTTAAAAATGATAAATTTATCAATAATAAAAAGGATATAAAATCCTTTTTCATATATTATTTTAAGATGCACTTTTAACCATAAAGTCTTTTTAAATTTATTCTTTCATTATTACTTTCAATAACAATTATATCTCTATCATTTTCTATTTCTCTGCCATATGTACTATTCAAACTACCAAATGCTAATAACATCTTTTCATTAAGTAAATATTCATTTAAAAATATAATATCTCCTTCTTTAATTTTATTTTCTATATCATGAAATTCAAAATATAATTCATAAATATTATTATCTTTATCCTTTAAAGAATATTTTTCTCCGTCAATTTTTATAATTACTAGCTTTTTCATATTTTTTTATCCTCTTCTCTTTCTAAATTTTTCTTATTTTCTTCTGCTGACTTTCTAATTTATTTATAAATTTTCATTAACAAACTTAATAAATTCTTTAATAACATTACTAGTTTTGCTTTCCATAATAGTATCTTTAGCTAAAGTAATATTATCTGTAATTATATTATCAACATTATAATCTAACATTTTTTTAATATTATCCTCAGTATTTACAGTCCATACATATAATTCTTTACCAGCATTATGAACTTTAGTAACAAGTGACTTATTTACATTACTAGCTTCCACACTAAAATTATCAGCACTATCTAATAGCAAGACATCACCAACAGCTAAACTCATAACATAAACCGTTTTAATATTTTTATCATATTTTTTAGAATTTTCTAAAACACTATAAACTTGAGAAGTTAAAACACAATAATCTTCATAATCATATTCTTTTATAATATCAATAACAGCTTTTTCAAAATCTTTTTCCCTTCCGGTTGGCTTTAATTCTACATTTAATTTCATATTGTTTTCTTTAGCCCATTTTACAACTTCACTAAATAAAGGTATTCTTTCATAATTAAATTTTTTATCAAAAAAACTTCCGGCATCAAGCTCTTTTATTTCATTATAGTTCATAGAAATTATTTCTTTATTAACACCAGTTACTCTATATAAATTAGTATCATGTGAGACAACTATTTTTCCATCTTTGGTCATTTGAACATCAAGTTCTACATAATCAGCTCCCAATTCCTTAGCTCCTTTAAAAGCACTCATTGTATTTTCAGGATAATTAGTAGAAGCTCCTCTATGAGCTGTTATTTCCAAAGTTCTTACATATTCAATATTCAAGTTATATTTTCCTTTATATACTAAATAAGTAAATAATGTTCCTAATAGTAAACTAATTACTGCAAGTAAAGAAACTACTACTTTTAATTTTTTAGTTACCTTGTTATTTTTATTACTTACTATTTTATTTAATTTTATCTTCTCATTACACTCTTTTTTATGATTATAGAAAAGTACACTTATAGTTGCATAACTAATTGGCGTTGCTAATAAAGTTACTAAAACAAAGGAAATTGCTAAGAATAACCAAATAATTGTTGAAGTTAAACTCTTAAGTAAAATTAACTTACCAAAAATCTTATTAAATAATAAAATTAAAAGTATTCCAATTATAATAAAGATAATATAGAAAAGAGATATTAAAAAACTAACAACTATTAAAGTTATAATATCCTTAATATGTCTTCCCCGACTAAGTTCTAGGCTTTTCTTTCTAGCTTCTTTAAAACTTACATCTTCTAATATAAAATAATGTAGGGAATAAATCCATCTTAAAAGAATAATAATCAAGAATAAAATTAATAGTAAGAATAAACTAAGTAATAACTTATTATTTACAATAAAATCTAAAATAAACTCTGGTATTTTTATAGTCGTGATAAAACTTGACGAAAGACCAATATTTAAAAATGGTATTAAGAATAAAACTAAAAAAGCTAAAGGTATATTTTTTAGACTAAATATTTTTTTACATTTATTTAAAGAAATAGAAATTGCATCAATTACCTTAATTTTAACCTTATGATAAGAACTATCTAAAATAACTATAATTGTTACTATGTCAAACATACTATAAACTAGAAGCAGAAGAATTAAAATAAGTAACATAATTATTGTTAAAGGCTTAATTAAAAACGATAAAATATTTTCAATAGTAATATAATTATAACCAGTTAATTTCATAATTAAAGTAAAACTTTTCATAAAAATTGGAGTAAAAAATAGTAAACTTAAAACTTTAAATATTAGTTCAAATTTAACTAAAGCTCCTAAATTATATTTTAAAATATCTACTACTTTCTTAAATTTTTTCATAATATCTCCTAAACTTAATTCTATTCTACTCTTTTTCATATTAAATTACAATAACGTTACTTCTAAGAATATTTTATTAGACAAATTAGAAATTAATTGTTATAATGAAAAAAATGGTGATTATATGAAGTTATTAGTAAGTGATTTTGATGGAACCTACTTTAGAGATTTAGATAGTTTAGAAAATAACAATAAAGAAATAAAAAAGTTTAGAGAAAAAGGAAATTTGTTCATGTTATCTTCTGGTCGTAGTTTTAAATCTTTAAAAGAAGTTAGCCAAAAATATAAAATAGAATATGATTTCTTATCTTGCTGTGATGGTTCAATTTTATATGATAATAAAGATAATATTTTAATTAAATTTGATTTATATATGAATATTTTAAATGATTTTCTTAAACTTAAAAAATATGCTAAAATTGAGAGAATTCAATATTCCTATCCTAATGATTATTATAAAAGATTTCATGGTAAAACTTTAATTGGTTGTAATCTAGTAATTAGAAATGAGTGTGTAACTGATTTATTTTTAAAAAAATATAAAGAAATGGAAGAATGTTATCCTAAGTATGATTTTTTAGTTTATAAGCATGATGATGTTACCTTCTTTTGTCTTAAAAATAAAGGAATAAATAAAAGTAGTACTGTTAAATTTTTAAAAGAAAAATATAATATTCCCCATCAAGATATTTATACAATTGGAGATAATGAAAATGATTATTATATGCTAAAATATTTTAATGGTTACTATGTAGGAAATCCTGATGAAAGAATTAAAAATGTTTCCCTTAAAGGTTTTCAAGAAGTTGCTGATTTATTAAAAGAAATAGAAAAAAGTTCAAATTGAACTTTTTATTTTATTCCCGATTTTTACTTTTTAAATCTACCATATTAATAAAATCTTTTAATGGTAAAGTTGTCGTTTCCTTTTCTCCATAAAGACGATAGCTTATTTCTTCACTTTCTTTTTCTTTATCACCTAAAATTAAAGTCATAGGAATTTTTTTAGTTTGGCTTTCACGCATTTTATAGCCTAATTTTTCATTTCTATTATCTATATTAACTCGGATATTTTTCTCTTGTAATAAGTCTTTAACTTTAGTTCCATATTCTAAATGACATTCTCCGTTTACAGGAATAATATTAATTTGAGTAGGAGCTAACCAAAATGGGAAAGCGCCTTTAGTTTCTTCAATTAAGAAAGCTGTAAATCTATCAAATGTACCAAATATAGCTCTATGTAAAACAACTGGAATTTGTTTATTTCCTTCATTATCAATATAACTTAATTCAAATCTTCTAGGTAAAAGGAAATCTAATTGACAAGTTGATAAAGTTACTTCTGGTCCAACAGCTGGTTTAACTTCAACATCAAGTTTTGGTCCGTAAAAAGCTGCTTCTCCAATAGCTTCTTCATATTCACAACCAAAATCATTTAAAACTTCCCGAAGTTTATCTTCAGCCATATTCCACATCAAATCATCATCAAAATATTTTTCTTTATCCTTAGGGTCTCTCAAAGATAAACGGAACTTATAATTTTTTATACCAAAATCTTTATAAACATCTAAAATTAAAGAAACAACTTTTTGAAATTCCTCACCAATTTGGTCTGGTCTTACAAATAAATGAGCATCATTTTGGCACATGCAACGAACTCTCTCAAGACCTTTAACAGCACCACTAGCCTCATATCTAAAATCAGTTGCAAATTCCCCTATTCTAATTGGTAAATCACGATAAGAATGTAAACTATTTTTATAAATTAACATATGATGTGGACAATTCATAGGACGTAAAACAAATTCTTCTTCATCAACTTTCATTGATGGAAACATATTCTCTTTATAATGGTCCCAATGTCCGGATGTTTTATATAAATCAACAGTTCCAACACAAGGAGTATAAACATGAAAATAACCCAACTTTTGTTCTTTTTCATAAATATAGTTTTCAAGTTGTTTTCTAATAATAGCACCATTTGGTAACCATAAAGGCATACCCTTTCCAACTAAATCATGACTCATGAAAATATCTAGGGCTGCTCCAATTTTTCTATGGTCTCTTTCTTTAGCTTCTTCAAGTTCTTGTAAATAATTTTTTAAATCTTCTTCATTTTTAAAGGCTACTCCATATATTCTTTGTAACATTTTATTTTTAGAATCACCTTTATAATAAGCTCCACTTACTTTTAATAATTTAAAATATTTAAGTTCTTTAACGCTTTCAACATGAGGTCCTCGGCATAAATCTGTAAAATCTCCTTGAGTATAACAAGAAATTACAGTATCTTCAGGCATTTCATTTATTAAATCAACTTTATAAGGATTATCTTTAAATAAATCTAAGGCCTCTTCTCTTGTTAATTCACGTCTTACAATACGCTTACCATCTTTAGCAATTTTTTTCATTTCGTGTTCAATACTTGCTAAATCTTCTTCACTTATTTTAGTATCTCCTAAATCAATATCATAGTAAAATCCTTCATTTATAACTGGTCCTACCCAAAATAAAGCCTTAGGATATAAATGTTTAACAGCTTGGGCAAGTAAATGGGCACCACTATGGTTTAAAACACTCAATTCTTCATTTTCTTTAATATTAATCATAATTTCCTCCTTTAATATAAAAAAAGATAGTACCAAGGAGTGTTAAAAACACGGTACCATCCTAATTTTTTCTTAATTTTAATAACGAAACTTTAAGTTCCGGGAATCTCTTTCAAGTCCAATTCATAGGTAGTAATTTATTAACTATTTATTAGTTTGCACCAACCACTAACTCTCTTAAAAACATATTAATAAACCATGTCCTAATCAACATATTTATGTACTTATTATATCACTTAATTAACTATTGTCAATTATAATTTTTTTAAATTTCAAGTAAATACTTGACTTCCAATTTTCTTAATGCTATATTTCCATTATAGGTGATTTATGAAAAGATATATAGAAGATTTTATTAAAGATATAGAAGAAAAACTAAACAATAACTATAAATTTAAAGAACAAGACATTGTTATTCTAAAGGATAAAATTTCTTTTTTTAACCATGAAAGATTAATCCATCTCTTAGTTACTTTATTTTATGCTATTTTCTTAATTGCTTTCATTTTCTTAAGCATTCTATTTCCTTTATTTTTAATACCTTGTCTAGCTATTTTAGTATTTTTATTCTTCTATGTTAAACATTACTTCTTCTTAGAAAATAGTGTTCAATATCTTTATAAACTTTATGATAAAATCTTAAAATAATTTTTCCCCAAAATTGGGGATATTTTTTATATAAAATCTTTTAATACTTCATTTAATTCTTCTAAATCACCATCTTCTTTTTCTATTTTTTTATCAAACCATAAAGGTAATTCTTCTTCTAATTTTGTTTTAGGACTAAGACCTTTATATTCATTTTTTAAAATAGTCTTTTTAAATTTCTTATGTTCTTTTCTACAAATTTCCATAGCATCAACGACGGTTTCAATTTTAAGACGTTTCCACTGACCGACTATGGTTTCAACATAATCTTTATTTAATTTTTTATTATTAATTTTTAAAATATAATCAATTAAAACATTAACAACTCCTGGATTTAATTTTTGTTCTAGCATCAAAGACTCAATTAATTTTTTATCCCGATTAGTTGGTTCAGTATTACCATAACTTTTTCTTAAAAAATCATAAGGGCTTGTATTTTCAAACATATATATCATTTTAGCTAATTTAGAGTCTGAGCCTAAAGGTGTTTTTAAATATTCTGGTTGCTTATTATAAATTAAAGTTGGTAAACGTCCGTTATTTTCAAATTGATAATAGTTTCTACAACTTTCTCGTAATTCCTTTTTATCAATAAAACCACCTTCATTTAATGAATTTCTAACTAGTCCCTGCATACCTAAATTATCTATTTTATAAATATATGCTAAACTTAAAATTAAATCTTTGGTATCTTCATTAAAACATTTCTCGTTTATTAATCGTTTAGGAATACTGCTTATTAATAAATCAATATCTAAATTACTTTTTATTTCTAAATTTAGTTTTCTATCATCTTGAATATCTTTATTATTAAATAGTAAATTGGTATTAGTATTAGATGTATAAACTTCTTCAAAAGATAAAGTTATATCTTGATAATCTTTTAAAGTAATTCTTGGAGCTTTATAGAAATTTTTTAATTTTTCATACTCTACAGCCCCGATATTATTATATAAAACAACATTTAAAATTGGGTGATTAAAAAACTCATAGGCACTTATAGGTGAAAATAAAATATAAATATAAGTATCTATTTCTCCTTTTTTTAAATAAGTTTTTAAAAGTCCTATTCCTTCTAACTTACGTCTTGCATCAAGGATACTATCAAGTCTTAATTGCATAGATGTCATTAAATGATGATGGGAATATTCTTCACTTGCAACTTTTTGATTATTCAAATCATAAAATAAGGTTAAATATAAAGAAACAGCTGAAAAACCAATTATAGGTTGATATAAATTAGTTAAGATTTTTACTTTTTCCTCGGTAATTATACCTTTATTATATAAAATATATTTATCAGCTGGTTCAAGATTATCTACTTTCATAAATCCCCCTTAAAAAAGCTAACTAGCATAAAAATATAAATTAATTGGCAATTCAAAAGTTTGGAATACCCATTTACCATTATCTTTTACAATAATATAATCAAAAGTTGCTTTTTTATTGCTATCGTCAAGGTCAGGATAAGTAATAGTATCATGAAGTATTACTTTCTCAGAATTTACAACTTCAAGAGAAAAATCATTTTCTCGCATTGTATAATAAATACCAGCTCCATAACCAGTTAAATAATATACTTTTCCATCGGCTTCTTTATAGATTGGTTTACCTTCTTCTACTTCTAGATTTAAAAGTTGCTTAGTAAGATTTTTAGTAAACATTGTATTTAATTTATCCTCTAGTTTATCTAAATCACCAAAGTCTTTATCTAAAACTAAATAATACCCATCTTCAAGCTTCTTGCTTGAATCAATTTCAATATTTCTAGCTCCAAAAAAGCCAGCACAATACTCCTCAGCTTCTAAAAATAAAGCTTCAAAGTCATAATCAATTTTTTTAGGTTTTAAAAAGAAAAACCAAATTAAAAAAGCCACGGCTAAAACTACTAAAATAATAAGTCCTATTTTAACTTTCTTTTTATTTTCTATAATTACATTTTTAATTTTTTTAAACTTCTCTTTCATAATCTTCACTCTCTTAAATTAATTATACCATTATCTAAATATTTAAAACAAGAAAAAATACGAAATAAGAAAAAAAAGTTAGTTTCCTAACTATTTTATAAACGCTTTAAATATCCATAAGGCAATTAATAATATATCTAAAAACCAAACTGATGTTGTAAATAAAGTAATGTAAGTTGTAAATCCCATAGAAAAATTTAACTTTTTACTTCTATTTACTTTTAACTTAGTATCATAGCTTTCCTCGTCAACATCAAAGACAGTTTCAACAACAATTTGTTCTTTAACTTCCTCTTTTAAGTTTACAATTTCACTTTTTATTAATTTAATATCACTTTCTTGGAAACTTTGAAATGATAATTTTCTACTATTATCAAAGATATAAAGATAATTTAAACCATTTTTAGTTTCTATAACATTTTCTAAATTACCTTGAATTTTAGGAATAAATTCATTTAAAGATGTCATAAATACATCTTTATCTACTTTAACAAAGGTTTTATTAAAAGGAGAATTAAGATATGAAAAATATATTTTAACTTGATTATTTAAGTTAAATACTTCTACTACTAAACTAGTATCTTGTTCTTTTAATAAATATAAATCTAATATACTTAATAAATAACTCTTATTCATATACTCCTCCTATTCTCCTTTATAATAGCACAACTTGAGAAATTAGTAAATAATTTTCATTTATAATTCTTCGGTATCGTCTTTTTCTAATTTTACTAAAACTTCTCTTGGTTTAGAACCATTTTGAGGTCCGATTATTCCTCGTTCTTCAAGTAAATCAACAATTCTTGCAGCTCGGTTGTAACCTAGCTTAAACCTTCTTTGTAAAAGGGAAGCTGAGGCCTTTCCACTTGTAATTACAAATTCTACGATTTCATCATATAAAGGGTCCTCATATTCTTCTTTTAAATCGGTTTTAGCATCTATTTTTCCACTAGCATCATCACTTGGAGCATTTAAGTTCATAAGCTTCTCGTCATACATAGCTTTTTGTTGACCAATTGTAAAATCAACAACTTTTTTAACTTCTTCTTCAGTAATCCAAGCTCCTTGAATACGAGTTGGAGTAGATTCACCCATTGGAAGAAATAACATATCACCACGGCCTAATAATTTTTCAGCTCCTGTCATATCTAAAATTGTACGGGAATCAATTCCACTTGAAACAGCAAATGAAATACGAGATGGAATATTGGCTTTAATTACACCTGTAATGACATCAGTTGATGGTCTTTGAGTTG
Organism: uncultured Bacilli bacterium; assembly: GCA_947595345.1. Taxonomy (GTDB): domain Bacteria; phylum Bacillota_I; class Bacilli_A; order RF39; family UBA660; genus RUG591. The sequence continues at coordinate 18,724 of CANQEQ010000010.1, forward strand.
CAATAATTAAATGAATACCTGCTGCTCGTGCCATTTGAGTAATACGCATAATTGAATCTTCAACTTCCTTACTAGCAACTAACATCAAATCGGCAAGTTCGTCTACAATTACTACAATATAAGGCATTTTTTTAAGTTTTTCAGAAGGTGCTAAATTTTTATTTTTCTTCTCAATCATTTCATTATAAGTACCAATATTTTTAACTTTATTCTCTTCAAAAGTATCGTACCTATCTTCCATTTCTTTAACTATCTTAGATAAAGCAACACTAGCCTTTTTAGGGTCAGTTACAACCGGAGCAAGTAAATGAGGTACTCCATTATAAATTGATAATTCAACTTTCTTTGGGTCAACTAATAAAAGTTTTACTTCATCAGGTTTAGCATTCATTAAAATACTTATTAAAATACAGTTAATACAAACAGATTTACCTGAACCTGTCGCACCAGCTACTAATAAGTGAGGGGTTTTATTTATTTCACAATATTTAGCCTTACTTAAAATATCTTTTCCAAGAGCAACTAAAAGCTTATTAGAAGAATTTTCAGCTCGTAATTTCTCCATAATTTCTCTTACATAAACAGTAGTTGGAGTTTCATTAGATATTTCAATTCCAACTGTACTTTTTCCCGGAATAGGTGCTTGGATACGAACATCTTTTTTAGCTAAAGCTAGGCTAATTTCTTTATTAATACCTGTTAATTTGCTTAATTTAGTACCAGCCTTTAATTCTAATTCGTACTGAGTAATTGCTGGTCCTACTGTTACTTCAACAACATGACCAATTATACCAAACTCACTTAAAACTTCTTCTAATTTCTTAATATTACTTTCTATATTAGCTTGATTATTATTTTTAGTTTTCTTTGGTGTATCTAAAAGCTCAAGTGGAGGTAATTTATAATTTTCATTAAATTTAGGTGGTTCACCTATTACTTCTATATTATCTTCTTCCGAAGTTTCTTCTTTTACTTTAGACTGTTTTAAATCATTGATACTTGATATAACAACTTTTCCATTATCTTCATTAGCATCATTAATCTTAACATCTTGAATTTCCTCATGTTCTTCTTTTTCTTTAGCTTTTCTATGAGGTAACATTTGTTTACTTCTTTCAGCTACTGATTTAAGAACATCAGCAATACTAATTCCAGTAATTATAATAATTCCAAAGGATATTAAAACTATATAAATAATCTTAGCTCCATTAACATCAAAAAGAGCTGCAAAAGAACTTAAAAAGAAACCTCCAACAAGTCCTCCTCCAATATTTCTAAAAGTTAAATCCCGACTAGCTCCACTTACAATATCAAAGACATGCATAAGATTGGAAAATGTCTCTTTCATAGTACTTGAAAAACCATTAAAACCCGTCTTTACATAAGACATATGCAAAAGAACTAATACTCCAATTAATACTAAATAAAAACCTATTAATTTGGTATTAAATAAATCGGGATATTCTTTTTTCATTATAATATAAAAACCCATTACGATTAAAAATACTAAAAATACAAAATACAAACAACCAAATAAGAATGCTGAAAAAGCACAAATCAGTTCACCACAAGGTCCATATCCACAAATTCCTAGAATTCCTATTAATATATATAAAATACCTGACAATTCTATTTGATATTGAAATTTTTTCTTAGGTTCTTTTTTATTTTTTTTCTTTGCCATTTTACCATACCTTCTATACTTCAATTATACTAAACTATAAAAAAAATGACAAGAATTATCTTACCATTTTTACTTTTTACTATTAATTTTTTTAGTAATTACTTTGTTATCTTTTTATTTATATTAGGATATTCTCCATTATTTAAAATACTATCTATACAAGCATTAACTTCTGCTTTACTTATTTCTTGATATTCGTCTTCCCCATCAATAAACATTGAAATATACCACTCTTGATTTGGAACCCAATCTGCCTCTTTATTTAAGTATTCAAGTGCGACATCATCAATTACCCTTACAATAACACCACTGGCTCTTCTATAATATTTTATATTTACTTTACCATTATTTACTTCCATATCCAATTACCTCCTTATAATACTTGTATCATAACTATAACCAATTGCATTTTCTGGTATTTCAACTCTTGTTTGTAAAAGTTTTCTTAATTTATTAGCCCTAATCATTAAACTAGGTGGTGCACTTTCGTCTCTTATTACTTGATATAAATCTCTTGTATTTTGTTCTTTAATTTGATAACCAATCGGAGTATGAAATTGTATTTCAAAAATTGTATTTGAGTTTTTATCTGAAAATCTGGCATTTATTCCTTGACAATATTCTGTACCCCAATTATTTTTAACTTCTAATACTTCATATCCCATATTTTCTAAACTATGCAAATACTCATCAACTTTTTCTATATAAATATTATCTTCTATAATAATTGTATATCTTATGCTATCACATATATTATGAGCAGCTCTATAATATGAACCATCATAATCTTTACTATCAGCTATTACTTTTCTTCTTAAACTTTCAATTGTTTTTAATCTATGTTCAAATGATACTAAATAGGCTTTTTCTTCTTTTAATAATTCATGTAAGTCTTTTGATATGCTAGGTTCTACTAATTTAGAATTTTTATAAATCAAATCAACATAACTTGCAACGATTTTTCTATGTCTTGGGTCAAGTTTATCATAAGGTGTTGCTAAAACCCTATCAGAATCACTTAAATAGGTATCAACTAGGTTTCTTGTTTCAATATATTCTTCAACTGACCAAGCATCCTCATTATTTTGCAAAATATCACCCTTTTCTTGACAAATATTAACTATATGATATATTAATTTTATGAAAATGTAAAGAGGAATTATGAAAATAAGTGTTTCTAAAAAAGAAATAAAAATTGAATTTGCTAATACTTTTTTAAAAAAATTAAAAGGTTTTATGTTTCAAAGGAATATTGATAGATGTCTTTGTTTTAAAACTAATAGTATTCATACTTTTTTTATGAAAGAAAATATTGATATTTTAATGACCGATAAAAATAATATTGTCTTATATATTTTTAAAAGTATTCCTAAAAATAGAATTATTATAAAAAAAGGTGTTTATTATACTTATGAATTTCCAAATAATTTTTTAAATAATTCTAATATTCAAATTAATGATAAATTAATAATTAAAAAATAATAGATATTTTGTTACCTATTATTTTTTCTATTTTCTTTGATTTTTTATTTTATCCTTACTATTCTCTTTCATTACCTTAATTAATTAGCTAACTTTACTGTATATGGGTCATCCATTGTGCCATTTCCACCTGCTAGTAGAACATCTGATTTTAAATTTATGACTGCACGCGCACTATAAGAGGCTGTTACGTAGTGTGAATGATATAACATACCAGCTTCTGTAACGTCCCATTCATTAGAAGAAACTCCGCCTGATGCGAAGAAGCTAGGTGACATTGTCCAATAAACAAATCCAGAGCTAAGATAATATCTTTCATTTTTGGAGTTATACAAACCACCTGCTAAGGCAACTTCGTCAGCTGTTATCAATCCTATCGGCTTTTCAAGTTTCTTGTTACCTTTACCAACACTCCCCTTTGCACTAAATAAATCATGTTCTACATCTGGGCAAATTAAACTTGCTGCTTTTTTATTATAGTTTCTATCATATGGTCCGTAATAAGTAGATGATATTAACGAGAAACCATCTCCATTTATTCTTATGATTTTCCAGTAGAAACCAGCAAACTTTACGTTGTTATTCTTGACATCACCTCTA
>CANQEQ010000011.1 GCA_947595345.1 uncultured Bacilli bacterium
GTATAAGTATCCACCTCTATCAAAAACAACCTTTTTAATTCCAGCTTTTTTTGCTTTTAGAGCAAGCTCTTTTCCAACTTCTTTGGCTGCTTCAATGTTAAGAGCTTTACCATTTTTTAAAGAACTAGCAGATACAAGAGTAATACCTTCTTCATCATTAATTATTTGAGCATAAATATTTGTATTTGAACGGAATACACAAAGTCTTGGAATTTCATTTGTACCAACAACTTTACTTCTTACACGTTCATGTCTTTCTTTACGCATTTCGTTTCTTGATACTTTCTTTATCATAAACTTATCCTCCTATACTAAGCAGCCTTTTTGCCTTCTTTACGACGAATATACTCATCTTTATAACGAATTCCTTTTCCTTTATAAGGTTCAGGCATACGTACTTTTCTAATATTAGCAGCATATTCACCGACTAATTCTTTAGAAATTCCTGAAACAGAAATCTCTGTATTACTTAAAACTTCTACTTTTATTCCAGTTGGAATATGCATTTCAACAGGATGGGAATATCCAGCATTAATTACTAAATCATTCCCTTTTAAATTGAAACGATAACCAACACCAATTATTTCTAATTCTTTTTTATAACCTTCAGTTACCCCTTTAATCATGTTAGTTATATTAGCATTACAAGTTCCATGTAAAGCTTTAGTTGCTTTTAACTCATTTTTTCTTGTTAAAGTTATTTCATTATCGTTTTTTGTAAATTCAATATCACTTGGTAATTCTCTTTCTAATTCTCCAAGTTTACCAGTTACTTTAACAACTCTATCATTAAGTTCAACACTAACACCTTCAGGAATAACAATTTTTCTATTTCCTATACGGCTCATATTATATTCCTTTCTACCAAATGTAGGCTAATACTTCGCCACCTAAATTATTTTTTCTAGCTTCTTTATCAGTCATAAGACCTTTGCTAGTTGAAATAATGGCAATACCTAAACCATTTAAAACCTTAGGTACATCTTCGCTTTTAGCATATACTCTAAGACCAGGTTTTGATATTCTTTTAAGGCCAGTAATAACTCTTTCCTTATTTGGTCCATATTTTAATGTTAAAACAATAGTTCCTTGTACATCGTCTTTTGATACCTTATAGTTTTCAATAAAACCTTCTTCTTTTAAAATTTTAGCTATTTCACATTTTAACTTTGAAGATGGTATCAAAACTTCTTGATAGCGCATTTGATTAGCATTACGTATTCTTGTAAGCATATCTGCAATCGTATCTGTTACTACCATATTTTAATCCTCCTTTTTACCAGCTTGATTTTTTGACTCCTGGTATTTGTCCTTTATAAGCTAATTCACGAAAACAAATTCTACAAATTCCAAATTTCTTGATAACAGCATGTGGACGGCCACATCTTGCGCATCTTGTATATTCACGTACTTTGTATTTTTGCTTTTTATTAGCTTTATTTATCATACTTTTCTTAGCCATAATATCCTCCAATTACTTTCTAAATGGCATGCCAAGTTCATTTAATAAATCATAAGCCTCATCATTTGATTTAGCAGTTGTTACAAATACAATATCCATTCCACGTACTTTAACAACATCGTCATATTCAATTTCTGAGAAAATCAATTGTTCTTTAATACCTAAAGTATAATTTCCACGTCCATCAAAAGCTTTATTACTAACTCCACGGAAATCTCTTACACGAGGAAGAGCAATACTTATTAATTTATCCATGAAATTATACATGTTTTCTCCTCTTAAAGTAACTTTACAACCAATTGATTGTCCTTCTCTTACATGAAATCCAGCAATAGATTTTTTAGCTTTAGTTATAACTGGCTTTTGACCTGTAATAACAGTTAAGTCATTAAGGGCTGCATCTAATAATTTGGAATTAGTAGTTGCATCTCCAACGCCAATATTAACAACTATTTTCTCTAATTTTGGTACTTCCATGATTGATTTATAATTATATTTTTCTTTTAAACTTGGAATAACCTCATTCAAGTATTTTTCTTTTAGGCGGTTCATCAAATATTCCTCCTTCTTTTAATCAAACACTTCGTTTGATTTCTTTGAAATTCTTACTTTTTTATTTGTTTTTTCTGTTATAGTAACTCCTACTCTAGTAGGCTTTTTAGTTTTAGGGTCTATAAGCATAACGTTTGATGCATCAATTGGAGCTTCAATATCTAATATTCCTCCACTTTCTTGACCACGTGGTTTTTGATGTTTATGAATAATATTAACACCTTCAACAATAACACGATTTTCTTTACGTAATACTTTTTTTATAGTTCCTTCTTTTCCTTTGTTAGAACCAGCTATTACTATAACTTTATCTCCTGTTTTTAATCTCATACTGCCTCCTATAAGACTTCCTTAGCAAGTGAAACAATTTTCATAAAATCTTTTTCACGAAGTTCTCTTGCTACCGGTCCAAATATACGAGTGCCGACTGGACTCTTGTCATCTCTAATGATTACACAAGCATTATCGTCAAACTTAATATAAGAACCATCATCACGTCTTACACCAGTTTTAGTTCTTACGATAACGGCACGTACAACTTTACTTTTTCCAACAGTTCCGTTTGGAATAGCATTTTTTACTGTTCCAACAACTATATCTCCAATATTTCCAGTCTTAACTTTACTTCCACCTAAAACACGAATAACTAATAGTTCACGTGCTCCAGAATTATCAGCAACTTTAAGACGACTTTCTTGTTGAATCATAATTCCTCCTTCGCTTTATTATAAAATAACAGCTTCTTCAATAATTTCTTTTAAATAGAAATATTTTGTTTTTGATAATGGTCTAGTTTCAACTATTCTAACTGTATCTCCAACTTTAGCTTTATTACTCTCGTCATGAACAGCATATTTTTTAGAATATTTAACTCTTTTACCATATAATGGGTCTTTTTTATAAGTTTCAACCACTACTGTAATAGTTTTATTGTTTTTACTACTTACAACTTTTCCAACTAATTCCTTATGTCTTTCCATTATTTAGCCTCCATACTACGTTCTCTTAAAACAGTCTTGCATCTTGCAACATCATGTCTTAATTCTTTAATTCTTGAAGGTTTTTCAATCATTCCAGTTGCTTGTTGAAAACGTAAATTAAATAATTCTTGTTTTGCATCAACAATTTTTTTATTAATATCTTCAGTGGTCATTTCTCTTATTTCTTTAACCTTCATTATTTATCACCACCATTTTCCATTTCTTTTGTAACAAATTTTGTTTTAATTGGTAACTTATGACTAGCAAGACGTAATGCTTCACGAGCAACACTTTCTTCTACTCCACCAATTTCAAACATAATTTTTCCTTCTTTTACAACAGCAACCCACTTATCAACAGCACCTTTTCCTTTTCCTTGACGAGTACCAAGTGGTTTACTTGTAACTGGCATATGTGGGAAAATATTAATCCAAACATTTCCACCACGTTTCATATATCTTGTCATAGCAACACGAGCAGCTTCAATTTGATTAGTTGTAATCCAAGCTCCCTCTTTTGCCATAAGACCATATTCACCAAAACTTAATTTTGTATTTCCTTTTGCTTTTCCTTCATAAGGTAATCTATGAACTCTTCTATACTTAACTCTTGCTGGTATTAAAGCCATATTATTTACCTCCTTTATCTTTAGAAGGAAGAATCTCTCCTTTATAAATCCATACTTTTACACCGATTTTTCCAAAAGTTGTATCAGCTTCACTACAAGCATAATCAATATCAGCTCTAAAAGTATGAAGTGGAATAGTTCCTTCTTTATATCCTTCACTTCTTGCCATGTCAGCTCCACCTAAACGTCCTGAAACACTAGTTTTAATTCCTTTAGCTCCAGCTTTCATAGCATTTTTAATTGCACGTTTTTGGGCCATTCTAAATGAGGCTCTGTTAGATATTTGCTTAGCGATAGAATCAGCTACTAATTTAGCATTCATATCAGCTTTTTTAACATCTACAATTGAAACTTGAACTGGATGTTTAACAACACCACTTAATTCTTTTTTAAGTTTTTCTATTTCTTCTCCACCTTTTCCAATTAATACACCTGGTTTAGCAGAATGAATAGTAACTTCTAATTTCTTTTTATTTCTTTCAATTTCAACTTTAGCAATACCTTTATCTTTTAGATTTTTATCAATATATTCACGAATTAACATATCTTCTTGTAAATATTTTGAAAAATCTTTTTTAGGAGCATACCATTTAGATTCCCAGTCTTTATTAATACCTATTCTTTGTCCAATTGGACTTACTTTTTGTCCCATAATATCTCCTATCTCTCTTTCACACATATAACAATGTGACTAGTTCTTTTATCTTTACGTCCTATATGACCTCTTGAATCAAACATAATTCTTTTCATAACAGGACCAGCATCTACTCTAGCTTCACTTACAAATAGTTTAGCTTCATCTAATTTATTATTATTAACAGCATTAGCAGTAGCACTATCTAGTACTTTTAAAATTAGCTTTGATGCTTTTGTATTATAATTTACTAATATGGTTTTTGCATCTTTAACATCTTTTCCACGAATTAAATCAATTACTAATCTTGCCTTAATAGGTGAAATACGACATCCTTTTGCAATTGCTTTTGCTTCCATACTTATTCCCTCCTAGTTATTAATTATTTTTGTTTTCGCCATGTCCACCGAACTTACGTGTTAATGAAAATTCTCCTAATTTATGACCTACCATATCTTCAGTTACATAAACGGGTATAAATTCACGTCCATTATGAACTGCAAAGGTATGGCCTATGAAATCAGGGTAAATAGTAGAACGACGAGACCAAGTTTTAATAACTTCTTTTTTTCCACTTTCATTTAAAGTTTGAACCTTTTTTAATAATCTATCAAAGACATAAGGTCCTTTTTTTAGACTTCTTGCCATATTTACTCTCCTTATTTACCGTTTCTTCTTCTAACGATTAATTTATCGCTAGGTTTCTTCTTACGAGTTTTATATCCAAGGGCTGGTTTACCCCAAGGTGTAACAGGTCCTTTACGACCAACTGGAGCACGTCCTTCACCACCACCATGTGGATGGTCATTAGGGTTCATAACAGAACCACGAACTGTTGGACGAATTCCTAAATGACGAGTTCTTCCGGCTTTTCCTAAATGAACAAGTTCATAATCAGCATTTCCAACTTCTCCAATTGTTGCCATACAAGTACCAAGAATCATTCTTTGTTCACCACTTGATAATCTTACCATGACATATTTTCCTTCACGTCCAAGAATTTGTGCACTACTTCCTGCACTTCTTGCAAGAGAACCACCTTTCTTTGGACGAAGTTCAATATTATGAATTACAGTACCAACTGGAATATTCATAATTGGTAGTGCATTTCCTATTTTAATATCAACGTTATCTCCACTTACAATAACGTCTCCTACATGTAAATCTTTTGGTGCAATTATATATCTTTTTTCACCATCTTTATAGTTAATTAAAGCAATATTTGCACTTCTATTTGGGTCGTATTCAATACTTGCAACACGTCCTTCAATATCAAATTTATTTCTTTTGAAATCTATAATACGGTATTTTCTTTTTTCTCCACCACCATGATGTCTTACAGTAATCCGTCCTTGATTATTACGACCACCATTTTTCTTCATTGTAACAGTAAGACTTTTTTCAGGTGTACTTTTAGTAATTTCTTCATTTACTAATGTACTCATTTTACGTCTTCCGTTAGTTGTGGGTTTTTAACTTTTAATAGCCATGAATACCCTCCTTCTAGTTTAATTCAATCGTTTGTCCAGGTTTTAATGTAACAATGGCTTTTTTGCATCTGTTACTAAGTCCTGTATAACGACCTACTCTTTTTTTCTTAACCTTCATATTTAAAGTACTTACATTAACAACTTCTACTTTAAATATTTTTTCAACGGCTTCTTTAATTTCTGTTTTAGTAGCCTTTGGTGAAACCTTAAAACTATATTGATTTAAAGTTTCTTTATTTTTACTTTTTTCAGTTATTAAAGGTGCCTTAATAATTTCTAAATATTTTGTATCCATTATTTAAGTGCCTCCTCTATTTCTTTAATAGCATTTTCTTGAATTAATAGATAATCAGCATTAAGAATATCTAAAACATTTAGTTCGTATGGTTCCATAATTAGAACATTTTGTAAATTACGACTAGCTAGAATAACATTTTCTGTTAATTCAGGCATTACAATTAATACTTTAGAATCGTTTATTGCTAATTCTTCTAAAGCGCTAATCATTTCTTTTGTCTTTGGTGTTTTTAACTCTATATCTTTTACAACAATGATTTCTTTATCTTTATTCTTGTATGATAAAGCTGATTTTAATGCTAATTGTCTTTCTTTACGATTCATTTTAATCTTATAATCACGTGGTACTGGTCCAAGTGCAATTCCTCCACCTCTCCATTGAGGAGCACGGATAGAACCTTGTCTTGCACGTCCTGTACCTTTTTGTCTCCAAGGTTTTCTTCCACCACCAGAAACTTCACTTCTTGTTTTAACTTTGTAAGTTCCTTGACGAAGTCCACATCTACATACATTAATTGCATCTCTTAGGACATTATCGTTTGGAGTGATACCAAAGATTTCTTTATTTAATTTAATATCAGTAACTTTTTCCATTTTTTCCTCCTATATAAGCCCAAGAAAAACTTATTCTTGTGAAGCTTCCTCTTCTTTTACTTCTTCTTTAGTTTCTACTTCTAAAGAAACTTCTTGATTATTAGTTTCTTCACTAGTTGCTTCTTCAGTAGTATTAGTTGTTTCATTTTCTACTTCATAAAACATTAATTCTTCTTGTTTTTTGATTTTATCAGGATTTTTAATTGCTGTTTTTATAACAACAAGTGATTTCTTAGGACCTGGAACGTTTCCTTTAATTAAAATTAAATTATTTTCTAAATCAATTTTAACAACTTCTAGATTTTGAACAGTTGTAAGAACATGTCCCATATGTCCTGGTAATTTCTTTCCTTTTAAAACATGCATTGGTAATAGTGTTCCAAGTGAACCTACTCCACGATGGTATTGACTACCATGTCCCATTGGACCTCTTGTTTGGTTATAACGTTTAATAACACCTTGAAATCCCTTTCCTTTAGAAATTCCAGAAACGTCAACCATTTCTCCTTCTTGGAATATACTAGCATCAATTTTTTGACCTAATGTATAATCATTAATATTTACTCCCCTTATTTCTTTTAAGAAGCGCTTAGGTTCAGTATCGCTTTTCTTTAAATGACCAAGTTCAGGTTTATTTAAACTTTTTTCTTTAGTAGTAATTGCTCCTAATTGAATAGCTTCATAGCCATCTTTTTCAGAAGTTTTAATTTGAGTTACAACATTTGGCTCAACTTCAATTACAGTTACAGGAATTAATTTACCACTTTTAGAGAAAACTTGAGTCATTCCAATCTTTTTACCTAAGATTCCTTTCATATTAAATTCCTCTCTTTCTTTCTACCTTATTATTTGTTTTGTTTAATATCAATATCAACACCACTTGGTAAATCAAGATGTGTTAGAGCATCAATAATTTCCTTATTTGGATTTTTGATATCAATTAGTCTTTTATGTGTTCTCATTTCAAATTGTTCACGTGAATCTTTATCCTTATGAACAGCTCTTAAAATTGTAAACTTTTCAATTTCAGTTGGAAGTGGTACTGGTCCACTTATTTCTCCACCTGCTCTTTTTACAGTTTCAACAATTTTTGTGCATGCATTATCAAGTATACGATGGTCATACGCTTTTAATCTAATGCGAACTACTTGCTTTGACATTATTGTCACTCCCTTCGTCTATATCTGGTATAGGCTTGCTCCGTGCAAATAACCCGAACAACGTCTCCTCGTGTATCGGCAACCTTGCACATCTAAGCAATCAAACACGACTAGTATTTTATCATACTAGAATTTATAAAGTCAAGCATTTTTTTGCTTGTTTTATAACTTTTTTTCGTATTCTTCTCTACTTTTTAATTAGATGTTAAATAAGTCTAATATATGTTATACAATTTAGTTATTTTTATTTCCAAAAAAAACAAAATAGATTTCCTACTTTGTTTTAATATTTATTGTGACTATTGAATTTTTTTTGTCACTAGTGGCAAAAAAATTCAATGAAAGATATGAAATATTATTTTTTATATACAAAAAGAAAGTATCTTTTCATACTTTCTTATTAATTAAAACTTTTCTTTAAAATTACAATTCCACTTAAAGCACAGATAACTAGAACAATACTTACTCCAAGTAAATCATTTATTCCAGTCTTAGGTGTATCGTCTTTTTCAGGTTCAATTGTTACAGGATTTTTAGTAGTTACTGTTTGACCATTAACACTTACTTCACCTGAACCTAAATTCTTAACTGTAATTCCAGGAGCAGCATTTGTAACATCAAGGTCTCCTTGTAATACTTCAATTGTTGCATTTCCTTTTTTAGCAATTTCCTTTACAGCTTTTTCAGCTGTTTTTCCTACATAGTAAGTTTTATCCCCACTATCTTCAATACTTACTTCAGTTTTTCCTGCTGTTACGAATTCTCTATCAAATGGAGCACTATATTCTCCACCATCTACTGCAAAGTCTTCTTTAGTATCTCCTAATGAAGTTAAAGACTCATCGGCTGTTGCATTAAATACACCATCAGTTATAGAAACTTTACTAACATCTTCATAACCATCAGTACTTTTATTATCAACAACAACAGCTACTCCACTTGGTAACTTTACACGGTTATCACTTCCTCCGGCATCACCAGTTGAAATTTCTCCTTCACCGTTAGCTGTAATAGTTCCACCATTGATATTAATATCACCTTGACGAGCAACTATACCAATAGCTCCAGTTATATTTCCACCTTCAATTGTTAAAGTTCCAGTTTGAGGGTGATAAATAGCAGCATTTCCAGTTGATGTTAAATTTCCACCTTTTATTAAAATTGTTGAATTTTCAGTTAAACTACCATTTCCAGTAACAGCAAAACCACTTGCTGTTATAGTTCCTCCATTAATAGTTACTTGAGAATTTGTTCCCATTGCAGAAACAGCTGCGTTTCCTCCTCTTACAGTAGCTCCAGAATTTACAATTAATTTAGAGCCAGTTGAACCTGTATTTCCTACTTGAACTGCAGCATATTTGTTACTTTCACTTGAAACAACACCACCATTAAGTTCAATTATTGTTTCAGAAACATTCTGACTAGAAGCAATAGCTGCTGTATTTTTAGAACTTACATTTCCTCCATTAACAGTTACTTTAGAACCCTGATAATTAATATTAATTGTCATTTTATCTGTTTCATCATTAGAAATTACAGTAGCACCAGCATTAATAACTAATTCTCCCTTTGTACTACTATTTGTTGAACCTACTTGAATAGTTGCATATTCAGTTCCAGTACTTGTAAAAGTACCACCATTTAATATAACTTTTCCAAGTTTAACAAATAAAGATAAGTTTGAACCTGAAACTGTACCATTTCCTTTAATAGTTACTGTTTTATCACTATCTACCGTAATAGCTGTAGTAGCAGTAGATGTAATATTTTGACCATTTAAGTCTAAGGTTATACTTTTAGAAATAGTTATAGTTGAAGCACTACTTAATGGCTTTAAAAGTTGTAAAGTATCACCATCTAATAAAGCGCTAGTTGCAGTATCTATGTTATCATAGTAAGTTTTAGCATCTCCACGAATTATTACAGCAACATCCTTATCTGCATCTAGAGTAGGACCAGTTGCATTTACATTAATTGCTGGTAATACTAAAAGTGTAATTACTACTAAAAACATAAATAAGATTTTATTTTTCATAATTTTCCTCCTATATCCAATATAATAGTTTTTCTAATTTTAAAAGTCAATAGATTTTCTCTTTTTTGACATTCTTTTTACTAATATTTGACTATAAAAAAAGAATATAAAATTAAACACTTTATATTCTATATTATATTCTAAAAATTTTAAAAAGCTATATGTAATAAATCTATTACTAATCCAACTAAACTTCCGATTAAATAAAGACTTATAAGAACTAAAAAATTTTCTTTTTTATTTTTATTAACTTTAAATAAAACCAAAAGTCCGATACCAGCCCCAGTTAATAAACCTCCTATTAACATACCTGATGTAATTACTCCACTTAAATAAAGTTCGGAAATTATTACACTAGCACAACAATTTGGTATTAAACCTACTAAACTAGCTAAAAATGAACCAAATAAATTATCTTTAAGTAATATACTAGCTATTTTATCTTCTCCTAAATAATATATTAAAGAATTTAAAAGAAAAGTTGTTGTAAGAATAAAGAAACTTATTTTTAAAGTATGAATTAAACTTGACTTTAAAATTCCTTCTTCACAATGACAGTCATCACTATCACAAATAGAAAAATCTTCTTTATCTTTCTTTTTATATAATAAATCAATTAAATAACCAAATATAATAGCTACTACTACTTTAGTTAATATAATAAGAAGAATTGTTTTAAAACTAGCTCCTCCGGTAATTAATAAAGGTAACATCTCATCACTTGTTGATAAATAAACAGCAATTAAAGTACCTATTGTAATAACCCGACTAGAAAATAAATTAGTTGCTAAAACGGAAAAACCACATTGAGGCACTATTCCTAATACACCACCAACTAAAGGTCCTACTTTTTTATTTTTTAAAACATGACTTTGCTTTTTTACTCCATGTTCTAAATATTCCATAAGTAAAAAGGCTAAAAACAAAAACGGAATTATCTTAACTAAATCTATTAAAGTTTCTAAAATAATATCAGTCATTTTTATCACCACGCAAATATTATCATAAATTATATGATTTTGCAAGAGGACAAACATTCAAAAATTATTTCTATATTTTACTTGATTAATTATTAAAAAAATTATATTCTTTATTTAAGGTTAATCTACCACTTTAGATGTCGCCTTCTAACTTCAACTCATGGAACGCTGATGCTAACATGTATGAGTTTTATCCCGATGGCAAACTTAACATAAACGCTCACGTTGACTATACACACCTTGGCGTGCGCAGATTTTAATTAAGTCTTTTTAAATTACTAAGGTATAAAAAAAGAGATTAAAAACAAGATTAATCTTTGGATTTTTCCTAAAAAGAAAATATAGTTTTTTAATAATAACTATTCTTATTAAATTATTACTATATTAAAAAATCACAATGAATTTCACTGTGATTTTCCTATGCTTCAATTTTTTTAGTCTTTATATTCTGAACTTGGATTTCACTTTTATTTTTATATAAATAACTACCAAACTCTCTATAATATTCTTTTATATTTACAAAATCTAATTGTAAATTTATATATATATCTAATACTTCTTCTAGACTAATTTCAAAATAACTAGCTATTTCTATATCTGAAATATCTCCAAATATTCCAGACTTTAAAGCTAAAATTATTATATCCCGATAAGAATATTTACTAACTAAATAATACTTTTTACTAATAGCTCTAAAATCTAAAAATAATTTACAAATAGTATTAATCCGAGAATTTTTATTACTATCATTATAATTCATATATTCTTTATATTCAAAATCTTCATAACCTAAATTTCTAATACATTCTTTAGGATTAGATGTATAAACAGCCAAACTAAAAATTAAATCTTTGCTTCTTCTTATTTTTCTTAAAGCTTTATCATGAAGAAAACGAATCATAGTTTTAGCAATACCAGTTTCTTTTTCAATTAAAACATAATTTTTTTGCTCTACATAAACAGATTTTAAAATTAGCTTTTCCCTTTCAGTTAAGTTAGGTACTTGATTAATAATATCTTGAAAATCAAGACTTTTGTCAACCTTATTAAATTCTTCACTAGCCTCATAATCTACAAGAGCTAAATCTTCTAATTCAGTATCCTCATCATCACTTGTATAACCATTTAAACTAAGGGCTTCCTTTTCATATTTTAATAAATCTTTAACTTCTTTTTCACTTAATCCTAATCTTTCAGCTATTTCCTTTTCACTTATTCCAGCCACTTCATTCCGAATTTTAATAATTTTAAATAATCTATCATATAGATGCATTGGAATATGAACTAATCTTGTTTGACTCTTAATAAATTCTTTTATATATCTACTTATCCAATGATAAGCATAAGTACTAAACCTTGTTCCATAATTTAAGTCATATAAAGATACAGCATTAACTAATCCCATATTCCCAACATCTACTAAATCTAGAAAAGCATATTTAGAATTACTATGATAAAATCTTCTAGCCAACTTAACAACTAATCTTAAATTAGCAGCAATGATTTTCTTTTTAGCTTCATTTGAACCATTTTTATATTCTATAAATAATTCTTGTTCCTCTTCTTCAGTTAATAAGGGAATATTAGCAACTTCGGTTATATATAAATCATAGGAATTTAAACTTTCCGTCTGTCTTTTGAAATTTACTTTTAAATCATTATCTAAACTTAAATCAATATTTCTAGTAAGACAGAATAAATCTACGAGTTCCTTTAAAGTATTACTATCTATTGCTAAAGCTTTCGTTTTATCTTTTTGAATTTCACTTACAACTAATTCTAATAAACTTAAAACTACTCTATTTTCTTTAATTAATTTTTCTAATAAATCATCTTGTTTAATTTTATTCATTCCTAAAAAGCCTTTTAATTTTTTTAAATAAATTATACCTTCTTTAAAGTTAGTAGTTTCTTTTAAATTATACTTTATAAAATTTTCTACAACTAAATAAGGTTCTTCTTTTAATTTAGCTTCTAAAATCTCTTTAAAATACGTCTCTAAATCTAAAGTTAAAACTCTTAAATAATTATTCACTTTTATAAAACGGAGCTTAGCTTTTAAGAATTTACATATATCTTTCTTACTTACTTCAAGGTATCTATATTTATTTAATACTCTTTCTAACTTTTTACTTAAATAAAAATACATCTCATCTTCAGTTACTTGTTTTAAAGTTTCTATATCTAAATCAATAGTCACCATCTAATTCCCCCCAAAATTACTTACTACTATACTCCTATTTTAATTATTCTTCAAGTTATTTTTTAAAAATTAAAAAAACTATTTGAAAATAATCTCAAATAGTTCCTTTTCTAGTAATTTCTATATCTACTTCCTAATATTATGGCAAGTAATATATATAAAACTATAATTATTAAAAAACCATTATCACTTCTTGTATATGAACAACATGAAGAATTTATTGTATCATTTGTTTGACAATTCATATTTTACCCCTTTCTAATTATATATAATTACCTAGAATGATAACTAATAGAATAAATAAAACTAAAACAATTGCATAAGATGATGTATTATTACACATAATTTTTTCCTCCTTTTTAATATATTCACATTATTGTATGGTATTTTTTAGATAATGTGAGGGCAAAAATTAGAAAATGTGTAAAAACAATTGTTTTTTTATTCTTATTTTGTTATGATAAATATATCGTTTAAGGAGGAATATTAAATTTATGAAAAAAACAATAGGTTTATTAATAGCATTTACAATTATACTAACAACAGCTGGTTGTAAAGATGCTAATCTTAAAGAAGGAAGTAATAATTTAGTTACATTTAATGATAGTAGTTTAAATATTAAAACTGAAGACTTATATAATGAACTAAAAGAAAAATATGGAATTAATATCTTACTTGATTTAATTGATGCCAAACTTTTAAATAAAGAATATGAAGATACTGAGGAAATGAAAACTTATGTTGATGTTCAAGTTTCTTCAATTAAAAATTATTATGAAACTGATGAAGAGTTTTTAAATTATATTAAATCATATGGTTATGAAAGTGAAGACGAATTAAGAGAGTATTTTAAACTTAATTATAAAAGAAATTTAATAGTTGAAAAATATGTTAACAATTCAATTACTGAAAATGATATTAATTCTTACTATGAAAATAAAATTACTGGAGATATAACCGGAAGTCATATCTTAATTGAATCTACTGCAACTGATTCAATGACTGAAGATGAGCAAAGAAAAGCTAAGGAAGAAGCTTTAAATAAAGCTAAAGAAGCAATTCAAAAAATAAAAGATGGAACAAGCTTTGCTGATGTTGCAAAAGAATATTCTGATGATGATAGCAACTATGACAATGGTGGAAAAATGGGAACATTCAATACCCTTGAATTAGATGATGTTACAAGACAAGCATTTACCAAGTTAAAAGTTGGAGAATATTCAACTGAAGCTGTTGAAACAGAATATGGTTATGAAATCTTCTTAAAAGAAAAAGAAGGTAAAAAACCTACTTTAAAAGAAGTTAAAACTAAAATCATTGATAAACTACGTGACGAGAAATTAGCAGCTGATTCAACTCTTCAATATAAAGCTATGATGGAATTTAGAAAAGAAAAAGGCTTCAAGATTAAAGATGACGTCTTAAATACCTATTATGATAATACAATGAAAAATTTAACAAGTGGAACTAATTAATACCACTTGTTTTTTTTAAGTTTTATTAATTTTTTATAAAAAAAATAACTTGATAAATCAAATTATTTTAAATGAATTCCATTACTAAGCTTACTACAAAGAAAATCAAACCTAAACATAAAGTAAGTCTACTAATAAATAATTCACTACCTCTTTCTTTACGTTTATTAAACAAATCCATATTACCACCACTGATAATTTGGCTAGCTGGTTCAGCTTTTCCACTTTGTAATAATACAATTATAATTAATAGAATAGAAATTACTAATAAAAATATCTTCATAAAAACCTCACTTGTATTAAAATACCATAAATAGTTGAAAAATTCAAGTCTTATATAGAAATTAGAAGACTTTTAAAATTTTTAAGGCAACTATAATACCAATAATCATAAATATAGTTGAGAAAATTAAAATAATTTTTAAGCGTTTATTGCTTTTTTTCTCTACAAAGCTATCGTCTACTTCTTCTAAATCTTCTTGTTTAATTTTATCATATTCATTAGTCGTATCTGCAAAAATATCTCCTGATGTTTCCTCTTTTTCCTCGTCTTTTTCTAAAACTTTAGAATAAATGGACGTATCTAAAATTGGTTCAGGAAGTGGAGGTATAACTGTTGTATTATCATTAGTTGGCATTAAATCTTCTAATAAATTATCCTCTTGATTTTTACTATTAGCTGTTATATTTTTAATTAATTCTTGGATTTCTTTGTTACTATCTTCTATGTCTAAATGTCTTTTCATTTTATCGTCCACTTTATTTTGTA
Source organism: uncultured Bacilli bacterium (assembly GCA_947595345.1). GTDB lineage: Bacteria > Bacillota_I > Bacilli_A > RF39 > UBA660 > RUG591. The sequence goes on from CANQEQ010000011.1 coordinate 15,260, forward strand.
AAGCTTTTTCTATTGACTTATTAATATCATATTCTTTTTCTTCATAATTATAATCAATGGTATAATCATAATTATTTTTAACATTTTTAACATCTTCGTCATTATCAGTCATAACATCTTTTAAATTATTAATATCAACATATACATTATTCAAATATACATCGGTATATAACTCTTGATTTTTATCCAAACGAGTTTTCGTTACTTCATTATTTTTGTTTTCATCTTCATAACGGTCCATTCTCATATTATCACCTACAATAAAATATTATCATAAATTACTAAGAATTAATAGGATTTTTTTCAAAAAATAACAAAAATAAAAAAGAAAAATTGTCATTTTTAGTTTTCTTTAAATGACAATTTTTGATTAAGCAATATTAAATGGATTATTTTTAGTACCACTACCACTTCTTATTATAGCTCCATTTCTAATAAAGATAACTATCTTAGCTGGATAAGTTGAAGTTAAGGAAGATGACATTGAAATACCTTGAGAGGTAGTAACTAAAAATCTAGGAGTTACTAAATAAAAGTTTCCCCGATAAGCATTCTCTCCTTGAGCTGCAAACATCTCACCATATCTTAAAAATCCTACTCTATAATTTCTTTTAGAAATAATTTTAGAATTTTTTATACAATATTTAATCGTTGTATTCTCTTCTACTAAATCACACACTGTTGTTCTATAATCATAACTAGCAGAACCTAAATAAAATGGCCCGGTTACTAAAAGATTTCTATAAGATGATGGTAATCTTGAATTAGCCCAATAATTATTCAAATAATAATTCCAATAGGTTTCAGTACCTCCAGAGCCAAAATTAAAACTGGTACCAAATCTTTTTCTTAAATAGCTACCATTGTATCTAAACATATCAGCACCCGTCATTCTAACTGAACCATCAGGTTCTACATCAACTATTCTATAAATACTATCATAAAATCTAACATATTCCCCACTTACTCTTTCGTTTAAAAGCGACTCACCATAAAGAGGCGAAGCTATATCTCCTTCTATTGTATAAGGGTCATTATAGGTTCCACTTCCCCCATTCATATAAACATGGCTTCTTAAAACAACAGCTGGCCTTATTCCATAATAATTATAATAAGGATAAGTAGAAATTGTACCACTAGAATTTACAAAATACATATTATTATTATCAATACCATTCATAAGCCAAAAATTATTGCTTTCATATCTTAAATAGTTGCTACTATAACTAGAATTTTGATAAGCTTTATAATATTCATGAGCATTTAAAAGTCCTACGGTTCCATCTATCATAGTAGTTTTAGGTAAAACATTTGTATAACTATCACTTCTTGTTTTATTCCAAGAATAATTAGTAACAATTAAATTATCATAATTATATAAAGTATCTTTAAAATCATTATTTAACCATTTATAAATATAAGAAGATTTATCGTAATCAGCTGTTCCTCCTGATAAAACTGTCATAACATCATTAGTTACCATTTTCATTGTTCCATCCGAATAAATGGCTACAATTCTCCATAATTTACCTGAATACCAAACATAATTAAAATTTACACAACTTTCTAAACCTGAAAAATAAACTGTTCCATCAGTATCTCTTATAGTTGGAGTACAACTTGCTTGTTTCTCTTCTATTTTTTGATTTAAAGAAGTTTGTAATTCTCCGGTTACTTCTAAATTTTCTCTTAAATCTTCAACAAAGGAAACATTATGTTCATAACGATTACTAACTAAAGCAATAATCATATAAAAAATAGCAATTGTTACAAATATTAATCCATATAACATAGTAGAAATTGCAAATCCCTTTTTATCAATTCTCATTCTTATTCCTTTCTAGCATAAATATAAATATTTTTATAGCCATATTTCTTTTCTTTTATTTTTACTAAATTTTGATACATAATATCTTCTTTAATATTTTCAAATTCAACTATTACTAAACCATCTTTATTTAATAAATCATGAGTTTCAATATATTTTAAAATATCAGTTAGTATTTGTAATTTATAAGGGGGGTCTAAAAATATTAAATCAAATTTATATTTTTTTTCTTTTAAATATTCTAAACATCTTTTATAATCATAATTTAGAACTAAAGCTTTTTCTAAAACTTTAAATTCTGATAAACTTTCTTTTATAACCTTAACACATTCATAATTTTTATCATTAAATACAACGAACTTAGAATTATTACTTATAGCTTCTATTCCATAACTTCCACTTCCAGCAAATAAATCTAAAACTATACTATCTTTAACTTTCTTATTAATTGTTGCAAAGACACTTTCTTTTATTCTGTCCATAGTAGGCCTAGTTCCCGGTATATTATAACCTTTTATATTTCTTCCTTTTAAAAAACCACTGATAACTCGCATTATGAACACTTCCTACTTGAAAATACACTAAACTTCTTCTTAATTTTTTCAATTAATAAATTAACAGCTACTTCACTACTTAAGTATTCTAAATATTCTTGATTAGTATAAAGTTTTTTCTTATTATCTACTGTTTTTATTAATTTATAATTTTCAATATCCTTAGTTAATTCTTTATTTGATATTAATTTATCTTTTAAACTTTTAACTTTTTTTATATCAGAGTTCTCATCAAGTAAATCTAAAAGTTCATTTATTAAATCATTATATTTCATAACTATCACGATTTAATTATAACTAATTTAATTCAAAATATCAATAAATGTATTCAACATATCTAATTTATTTTTAAAATCTGTTATTTTATCTCCTAAAGTTAATCTATATTTTTCTTTCATTATCTTTTCAAGTTCTAAAATAAAGTCTGAATTACGATTTAAGAACTTATAATAATAAGGGTTTTCATGTAAAAATCTTTTTAAATTAGAATTTTTGTTTAAATAAAATTGACATTCTATACTCATATTAATCCTCAAAATATTTATAGGTTGGACGTGGTTCATAATTTTTTATCTCTTTTTCTTCTCCACCTAATTCTTTAAAGGCATCTATTACTTTATCTATACTATTAATACCTTTTCTTATTGTTTCTAAATCTATTCCTTTTACTAATCCAAATAAATCTTTTAAACCTTGATTAGAAGTTTCAATAGATGAAGCTGTATTTTTTATTTTATATTTTTCCCATATATTAGAATTTTCTCCATATAAATCATAAAGTTCATATAAATGTTGCCAAGTTGTTTTACCACTTTCAACATAACTAATTAAATTTACATTTTTTTTAACAAATTCTTTAAATAAGGCTTTAGACATAAAATCACCTAATTAATTATATGTAAAAAAGTTTGATTAGTATACAACCAAACTTTTATATTTTTTGTTATAGTTATTTACAAATTTATATTTATATAATATAATTTAATTTATAGGAAGCAATTTAGTTTTATACTAAATGCCTACCTTTAGTGGATAGACATTGTTAATCTAATTAACAGTGCCTTTTATTTTTACTGATAATATCATAACGATAATAACAAGTAATATTATAATCACATGTTGAAAAAAAATTAATAAATCTTTCTTCATCATCGCATTACCTCCATTTCTTTCAACCAAGTTCCCCTGATTAAAATAGAAGGCAGGCACCTAGCTCTAAATTGCTTCCATAGTTATTTACCATAACACACTTTATTTATTAATGCAACACCTTAAAAATAAAGGAAATTTTAATTTTTTCAAAGAAAATTAGCTGAATATTTAAAATTGAACTCAAAAAAGCACTTCAAAACTAAAATTTCCGTTAATTTCTTTTCTAATTTTTAATTTTTGTTAATTTTTTAAGAGAAAAATTTTTTCAAAAAAAGTTTAATTTTTTTATATAAATCTTGCTTGATTTTTCTATTAAAATTTAATATTCTTTAATTAGGGTTAATCTGTATACAGATGTCGCCTATCAACTTCAATTCGGGAAACACTCATTCTAACGGGTTTGATGTTCGGAGTGCAGGCGAGTTCAACAACGATTGGATTGAAAATCAGTGGATTGGCGTGCGCGCAGATTTTAATTAAGTCTTTTTAAATTACTAAGGTATAAAAAAAGAGATTAAAAACAAGATTAATCCTTGGTTAATCCTAAATAGAAAATATAGTTCTTTAATAACAGTTTTTTTATTAAATTAAAACTATATTAAAAGACATAAACTAGTTCTTTCTAATTTATGTCTTTTTTCTATTTTCTCTTTTTTATTTTATTCTTATTATTCTCTTTCATTACCTTAATTAATTTGCTAACTTTACTGTATACGGATTATCCATTGTTCCATTTCCACCAGCTAATAACACTTCTTTATTTAGATTAATAACAGGTCTTACTCCTAGAGATGTTAAAGAACCATTGTAACCAATTCCACCATTTTCTTGAAGTGTCCACTCGTAAAGATTAGTACTTGGTGCAAAAAAGGCCCAAGGAGTCATAGTCATATACTTTACTTTAGAATTCAAATAAAAGTCACCATTTATAGGTGCAGGGTCAACAAAATAAGTTCCTGCAAAACTCAATTCATCAACTATAATTAACCCCACTGGATAATCTAATTTTTTATTTCCTTTACCAGTTCCTCCTTTAGCACTAAATAAATCTCCAACATCATTACATACTAAAGTAGGTGTTTTATTATCAGATAATCTTTTAAATGAAGAATAAAAAGTTGTTTTATGCAAACTAAATCCATCTCCATTATCTGCTCTTGAAGCTATACTTCTATCGTTACAAAATGTTGCATCAAGACTTATATAATCTGAAACAGATTTATTAAGTTCATTTTTATTTGCCAAATTATCTTTATACCAATTTTCAACAACAGTTTTAACTGTAACACTCGCATTATCTTCTTTAGTTTTTTCATAAGATTTAGAGGAAAATGCCCAAATATATCCTTTAACTATTCTATAACTAACTATTGATGCTATTTCAAGCAAGAAATTACAATTACCATTTGAAGTTGTTGATAAACAAGTATATTTATAACCTTCGGCTAGTTTAGAACTTAAGTTTTCTACAGTACTTTGTATTTTATCTTCACCTAAACTAAAATTACGATTATTTGCATTTGATGTATAGCTTTTAGAAAAATAATAATTTACATTTTGAACTTCAAATCTATCTAATAAAGAACTTTTATGAGGTTCTGTATAAAAATCATTTCCGTACATATAGCCGGAATAGGCTGGGTCTTCATTTCTATTATTATATACTGAATTAGATATTATTGCATCATTTCCAGTTGCATTAGGCTTTGTTCCATTATAAATAAGTCGTATAGAACCATCTCCATTTATTCTTATGATTTTCCAGTAAAAACCTCCAAACTTAACATTGTTGTTTTCTACTGCTCCTCTATAATAATAGGTATCCCCATCATTATCTACTGTTCTATATAATCCTACTTCACTTTTTAAAGAACTAGTTATCTTATAAGTTTTTTTATTTCCTTTAGCACTAGTTGAACTATCAATAGAAGTTATTTTGTAAATTGTATTACATTTACTATGTTGAGCAATAGCTCCACATGTCCATTTACCAATATGTTTACTTTCTAAAGGAACTAATTGTTCTAAGTTACCACTCAAAACAAATGTTCCTGTTTTGTTATCAAATGTATAACTATCTGCAAACGACCAATAATACCCAGGTGTTTGTGGTATAGATACTCCTGGCGTTTCTTCAGTTTCTACATAAGTATATGTAGGAGCTGTTTCGCTAGTTGTAGCTTCACCTTTTGAAATTATCGCCTTCTTAGCATCATCTGTTGAAGCTGACATTTGTTCAGATACAAGTAAACAATCGCTTAATTTGTTAAAGCCATTATTCAAGCAATAATTATTTCCTTTAACATTCATATGTTTTATTAACTCAAATGTTTCTTTTTCATTTTTAACAGCTTTAACATCAATATCAGTTGAACTGTTAGCATCATTTTTTGGTATTACAAAAAGTTTAATCTCTACTACTTTATTACTGAAAAAATCATATACTAAATCTAAAGTATCTTTTTCGCTTGTTTCTTTATTACCTTCACTATCAGTATATGAAAAGGCTATATTTGGATTACTTCCAGTTATAGTTACTTTCATATTATCATTTGAAGCTAATGCTATTCCAGCTTCATGAGGATTTAAGTAGTTACTAACCTTAACTATTATATAACTTTTTCCATTTTCTACATATTCTTGATTGCTTTCTATTTCAAGTGGTACATTCATTTCATTTAAGTTTCCATCTACTTTTACCTTGAAACTAGCATAGCTATTATTCCATTCTTCAATAGAATATGAAGTTGTATCATCATTACCTACTTTTACTCCTTCGTCTATCCATAATCTTAATGAATAATCTTTTGTATATGTATCTGTATTTGCATTTATTTTCTCTGCCCATATTCTAGTATCATTTAATGTCTTATATCTATTGGCATTTACTAAGACATCCTCTCCACTTGTTAGATATACATCTATATCCTCATCTTTTAATCTTGTCTTGGTATCTTGTTCTTCTCCATATACTATACTTATTCCATAATAGATGTCTTTTGAACTTTGGTTCTTACCTGATATTGTAAAATTAAATACATTATCATTTAATTTTAAGGCATCGTCTTTTGTCATTGGAACAGCATTTTCTAGATTTATTTGATTATTTTCTGTATAGTTCATATAGATGTCTCCTGTTACCA
>CANQEQ010000012.1 GCA_947595345.1 uncultured Bacilli bacterium
GAATTCTTTTACTAACTCAACATAATAAATAACTTAACATAAATATAATTATGTGTAGATTAACATAAATAGGTTATTTAAAATGTAAATTTATATTGTTATCATTAAGTTATATATTAAATGAGGATTTTTGTTAGAATAATTCTTGATATTGTAACGTAAAACAATTATAATGAAAAAAAAGAAAGAGTTTGTTTATGAAAAGAAATGTTGTATGTATTGATTATAGTGATTATTTAGAAGAAGCATTAAAAATATCAGAGACTTTAAATAAATTAGGTGATTTTAAATTAATTAGCAATTATAAAGTTGAAGATATTAAAAGAAAACAAGGATTTTTGCTTATTTTATTTCTTGATGATATATATAATTATTATAAATTAGGCGAAATTTGGAATTTAGACAATGATGATAACTATTTTGTAGATATTTATGAATTTGATAAATTATATAGAAAAAAATTAGGTAAGTTTCGTTATACGATAGTTTTAGATTGTACAATGTATAAAGATAAAAAAGTGCCTCTTACTAATATATATACTATTATATATGATGATGATAGTCCTTTAAAGTTAGAACGTTTGATTAAGAAAATGCTAGAAGAAGATTTAAATAAAAAAGAAATAAAATTCACTAAGAAAAGATTAGAAAATATAAAAAAATTAAAAACTTGTATTAATAAAATGTCTAAAGATTATTTCAATATGAGTGATTTGCAAAAGAAATTAAAGGTAAATAAAAAATGGTTACAAAGGTATCTTAAAGATATGAATTATATATATAATAATGTTGGTTATGATAAAAGAAAAAAAGCTTGGTATGTTATAAAAAACAACTAACAAATAATCTTGAAAGTCTTATAAACTATAGAAAATATAGTTTATTTTTTTGTCCACTATAAAATCGTTGTTGAGCAGAGAAAATTAATTTATGTTATAATTAAGTCAACTTTATGGAAAAAGGAATAAATTATTAAATTCATAAGAAAAATAAAGGAGGCGAATTATGAAGAATTGTGTAGCAACTATGGAAGTTAAGCAAATACTTGATTCAGAAGATAATATTATTTCTCAATTACAAAAATTAAGAAAGTATAATTATAAGAAAGGAGTTAGACAATACATTGATAGATTAATATCAGCTACTAGGCTTTTTGAAGAAGGTTCTTTAGAAGAATATGTATTATATTGTATAGTTAAGTATTATTATGGATTAAAGGTAGAAGAGGTTAAAGAACCTTTACCTAAATTATTATTAATCAATTCAAATGATTTTGATGTTAAATTAATTAGTAATTTACTAGAAAGTAAAGACAATATAATAGAACAATGTAAATTATTAAGAGAACATAAGGATGTAGAAGATGTTCAAACATATATTTCTAGGTTATTAGAATGGTATGACTGTGACATGACAATTGCAAACATCAGCCGAGAATTTGAAATTTATTGTATTAATAAATATTTTTATAATCTAGATATTGAAGAGGAACAACCAAAACATATTAAACTTTATGCTTATATAAAGCCTAAAAAAAAGGAGAGTAGAAAATGAAGAGAATTGAATTACATATTGAAACCTCATATTCCTATAAAAACTTAGGTAGTAAAATTACTCCTAAAGAATTACTTGAAAAAGTTAAAAAAGAAAATATTAAAGCCCTTGGAATAGTTGATTATTGTAATTGTGCATCTATTTTAGAATTTGAAAAATTAAAGAAGGAATTAAATTTAGATGTAAAAATTATTTATGGTATATATGCAAATATTAAATATGCTGATTTAGATATAACATCAGTTATTTTAGCAAAAAATACTAAAGGTTTAAAAAATTTATATAGTTTAGTAACTTTATTAAATGAGCATGAACGTTTTTTCTTATTAGAAGAAGATATAAAAGAATATAGAGATAATTTATTAATGGGAATGAGTGAATGTGATTTAAAAAAAGATTATGGTATGGTGATTAATAATTATGATTATGTTGAGGTAAATCCTTTAATGAATAAAGATAGGGTTATTGAAATAGAGAAGTATGCCAAAGAACATGAACTTTTAGTAATAGCAACTAGTACTCCGGCAAAGTTTAATCCAGAAGATAAGTTATTAAATATTGATGAGCCATATTTAGGAAACAACTTGCATTTTTATTCAGATAAAGAGATGTTAGAAAAATTTAATTATTTAAAGAATAAAGAAGAAATTATTTTTAATAATCCTTTAAAAATAGTTAATTTAATTGAAAACTATGAATTAGAAAATACTGAAAAGTTTTTTATTCAAACTAAAGATTATGACTTAAAAGAAGAAGTTTATGAGAGAGCTAATTTAATTTATTTAGATAATATACCTAAAAAAGTTCAAGATAGAATTAATTATGAAATAGAACTTATTAGAAAATATGATTTAGAAGGAACAATTGAATTCCTTGATTATTTAATTAATATGACCAAGAATGTAGGAGTAATAGCAACAATAGGAAGTAGTTTTTCACATTCTTTAATTGCCTATTTATTAGGAATGATTCCAATTAATCCTATGGAGCATGATGATAAAATTAATTTTTTAAATAACTTTCAAGAATACGGTTTTAGGTTTGAAATATTTTTACCAGAAAGAAAATTAGAAGTTATATTAGTTCATATGATAAATAAACTTAGAAATTTATATCAAAAAGGAGAAATACGAGAAGACAAGATTGTTAAAACATATGGAAGTTATTATCTAGTACCAAAAGAATGTAATCCTGTAAAATTAAGTCCAATTGACAAGTTTGACGACTACATTAAAACCCTTGTTTTTGAAAATCATTTAAGTAAAAATTTTGTTTCTTTAAGATTTAGACCAACCTTAACCTGTGATAGAGTTGATGAGTTAAGTTATATTACAAAAGTTAGTTTAGAGGATATTAAGTTAGACAATAAAAAAGTTCTTCATGAGATGTATAAAAAAGTTTCTAGCAATAAACCAAGTGATTATAAAACAAAATTTCATTATAATGTTATAAATATGTATGGAAATAGATTATTATTAGAAACTCAGAAAGATTATAATACACTATATGAACTAATTGATAGTCAAGAAGATAAAGATTTTTTATCTCGGGTACTTTATGGATATTATGATGCATTTTATCGTATTTATTATCCAAAACTTTATTATGAAATTTATTTAGACGATATAACAGAGCACTTTAAAACAAAAGATTTATTAGGAAAAGTTCCTACTTTAAAAGAAATAGAAGAAGAAACTGATGCCGGAAGATGGTTAACAATGCAAATACTTTATGAAATTCATGAGAAGGGAATTGAATATGGAAGTAAGAATAATTAAAGGTACTAATCAAATAGGTGGTTGTATTACTGAAATTACAAGTAATAAAGGAACAAAAATCATTATTGATTTTGGAGAAGATTTACCGGACGATAATGTGATAACTAAAAAAGAAAATCCTAATATAGATGGTCTAACTATTGGTAAAAAGAAATATGATGCTGTATTTATTACTCATAGTCATGGAGACCATATAGGTTTGATAAATTATATATTAGATGATATACCAGTTTATGTAGAACCAGTTTCTAAAAGAATATATAAATTACTTTCAGTTTTTACATATAAAAATATGCGATTAAAAACTAAAAATATGTTTTTTAAAGAAAAAATATTAGTAAATAATGATATAGTTGTAACTCCTTATATAGTTGACCACTCATCATATAATTCAGCAATGCTTTTAATTGAAGCAGATGGAAAAAGAATTTTACATACCGGTGATTTTCGTAGTCATGGCTTAAAAGGAGATGAATTCATACCTACTTTAAAAGAAATTAATAATGTTGATATGATTATAACAGAAGGAACTTGTTTAAGTAAGGATGAAGAAAAATTTGAAACGGAAGAACATTTACAGGAAAGAGCTTTAGAAATATTTAAAAAATACGACCAAATATTTATTTTACAGTCTTCAACAAATATAGATAGAATAAAAAGCTTTTATGAAGCTTCTAAAGCGACAGCTAAAAACTTTATTGAAGATATTTTTACAGCTAATATAACGTCTTCTTTAAATAATCCATCTCTTCCAAATCCTATTGATTATTCTGATGTTTATGTTTGGATACCAACTAAATATAAGAAAAAGAGTTTTAAATTTAAGAAAAAATATGTACTACCTTTTTATAAATATTCTAAACAAAAAAGTTATGAAAATAATAAATATGTATTAATGGTTAAAACAACTATGTTAGAAGCTATTGAAAAATTATATGATAAAAATCATATTAAAAATGCTTGTTTAATTTATTCAATGTGGAATGGATATAAAGAAAACGAAGATATGAAAAGTTTTTTAGAAGAAATTAAAAAATTTGGTATTAATGACATTATAGATTTACACACATCAGGACACGCTTCTAAAAAGACAATTGAACTTTTAAATAGTTTAAATGCTAAAAAAGTAATACCAATTCATACAACCAATAAAGAAGCATTGAAAGACATTTTAAACAATGTTATAATAGTTGATGACAAGGAAGTAATAAAATTATAGAGGTAAAATATGAGTGAATGGAATTACGAAAAATTTAGAAAATATTTTTATGATAGTGAAAAAAATAATGGAATGTGTAAAGATTTAATTTTAAGAATAAGAAAAGAAAATGATGGAGATAATATTGTTTATTATAATGGTAATAAAGCCTTTAATATTTATAAATCTGGAATAAAGCTTCCAATTAATGTTTATAAATGTAATTCAAGAGAAATAAACAAAGTAAAAAATGACCCTCAGAAAATTAAAGAGTATCAAAACAAAATGATTAAGAAATGCAAAAATATGAAAGGCTATTTTGATTTTTCAATGCAAAAAATTACTTTTTCTAGAGCTTCTAATTATAATGAAAAATTATTTAAGGCCAATTTAAAAAAATTTGAAAACGAATGTGAAAGTAATGAAACATTCGAACGTATAGGTAACTCAATTATATTTGATAATAAAATAACCGATATTAAAAAAATTATAAAATTACAATATTATTTTCTTGATTATTTTAGTTGTAGTGAGTCTTTATTAAAAGAAATAAAATTTGATTATAAAGCAGAATATAAAAAAGAAACGAATAAGGCCAATTTAGAAAAACTTATTAAAAAAGTAAAAGATAAAATTGACAAGTATGAAGGAGGAGAAGAATTAGAGAAAAAATATCAACATCAATTTATGCTTCATGCAAATAAAAGTAGTATTTTTGAAATTAAAGATGGAGAAACAGTAGAGCACTTTGAACAAGAATATGGAATTATTAATAAGAAAAGAAATAAAGAAGGAAGAATTGACTGTATTTTTTATAAATACAAAAATGAAGAAGATGAATTAGTAGTAACAGATATATATTTAATTGAATTAAAAGTTAATGATACTGTTATTTTAGGTGATAATGGAGTCATGACACATTTAGACGATATAAAAGCATTTTTAGATTTTGAAGATAAAGGAAAATATCAAAAATATGATTTAGAAACTTTAAAAAAAAGAATACAAAATCGTATTAGAATTTTACATGATAAAGAAAGTTCGGTTGAAGCTCCTAAAATTCATTTTTATACAATAATAGGTTTTAAGGCAGATGAAAAAAATAAATTAGAAGATATTAAAGAAAGAGTAATTAGTGATATTGAAGGCTTATGTAATAAAGCTCAAGTAAAAGAATGGATTAACGATAAACTTTTAGATAAATACTTTGAAGGTAAAACATTATTAGATGTAGTTCCTTCTTCTAATAAATGTGATGTTAAATTTTTCTTTGATAATAATAATTTTGATGATACAGACGATAAATGTCATTCATTTAATATGAAAGAATTTAAAGAAATAAATAAAAAGTTAAACAAATAAGATTTTCTAAAAATTAAAAATGACTTTTCAAATTAATATGACTTGTAACTTCTAATACTTTCTATTATAATAAAGATGTGAGGAGTTAGTATGAAATATATAACGTTTGCCATACCATGCTATAATTCAGAAAGCTATATGGAACATTGCATTGAAACCTTATTAAGTGGAGGTGAAGATGTAGAAATCATTTTAGTAAATGATGGAAGTCAAGATAAAACTAAAGATATTGCTAATAAATATGCTAAAAAATATCCTAGTATTATAAAAGCTATTCATAAAGAAAATGGTGGTCATGGTTCAGGTGTAAATAAAGGATTAGAATATGCAACAGGACTTTACTTTAAAGTAGTAGATTCAGATGATTTGGTTAATGAAGAAGCTTTACAAGAAGTTTTAAAGACAATTAAAAATTTAAAGAAAAATAAAAAACTAGTAGATATGTTTATTGTAAATTATGTCTATGAAAAAGAAGGAAAAAGAAAAAAAGTTATTAGATACAATAAGATTTTACCTGAAAATAAAATCTTTAATTGGGAAGAATTTGGAAGTTTTAAAAAAGATAAATATTTACTTATGCATTCTATAATTTATCAAACTGACTTTCTAAAAAGTACAGGAATTAAACTTCCTGAGCATACCTTTTATGTTGATAATATATTTGCTTATTTTCCACTTCCTAAAGTTAAAACAATGTATTATTTAAACGTTGATTTTTATCGTTACTATATAGGAAGAGAAGACCAATCAGTTAATGAAAAAGTAATGATAGGAAGAATTGACCAACAAATATTTATAACAAAAACAATGATAGAATTTTTTAACCCTTATGATGAAGCTAAAAATAATAAACATATGATAAAATATTTAGTACATTATTTAGATGCGATGATGATGGTATCTACAATTCTATGTCAAGTATCAGGTACAAAAGAAAATTTAGAAAAGAAAAAAGAACTATGGAGATTTTTGAGAATAAAAAATAAAAAAGTTTACAATGTTTGTTATCGTTCTATGTCTGGCCTTACTAAGCTACCAAGATTTATTTCAGTTCCTGGTTATCGTATTGCTAGAAAAATATATAAATTTAATTAAATAGAGGAAATAATATGAAGTATGATGTAATTATAGTAGGAAGTGGGTTTGCTGGAAGTGTTTTAGCTAGATGTTTTGCTGATAAAGGTAAAAAAGTTTTAATATATGAAAAAAGAGAACATATTGCTGGTAATATGTATGAAGAAGTTTTAGAAAATGGAATTAGAGTTCATAAGTACGGACCTCATATTTTTCATACTAATCAAAAAGAAGTTTTAGATTTTTTAAAGAAATATGGTGAATGGTATTTTTATGAACATAAAGTGTTAGGAAAAATTAATAATAAATTAGTTCCAATTCCTTTTAATTTTAAGTCTTTAGAATTACTATATGAACAAACTAAAGCCTTAGAAATAGAAACTAAATTAAAAGAAGAATATAAAGACACGGATAAAGTATCAATTTTATCCTTAATTAATTCTCAAGATAAAACTATTAAAGAATTTGGAGAATTTGTTTATGAAAATGTCTTTCGTAACTATACAGCTAAACAATGGAATATAAAAATAAGTGAAATAGATAAATCAGTAATTGATAGAGTTCCGGTTGTATTAGGATATGATGATAGATATTTTAATGATAAATATCAATTTATGCCTAAAGATGGATATACCAAGATTTTTGAAAACTTATTAGATAGCAAGAATATAGAAATAAAATTATCTACTAATGCTTTAGAAGATTTAAGTATTAAAGATAATAAAGTTTATTTAAAAGGTAAAGAATTTAAAGGAAAAGTAATTTATACAGGAGCAATTGACGAATTATTTGATTATAAATTTGGCCCTCTTCCTTATAGGTCTTTAAAGTTAGTTTTTGAAAATTATGATATGAATTACTATCAACCAACTTCTGTTCTTAATTATCCCAATGAAGAAGATTATACAAGAATTACAGAGTTTAAGTATTTTTCTAATCAAATAATTGATGGTAGTACAACTATTTTAAAAGAATATCCTTTAAAATATGATTATAAAGATAAAACTAAAGTCCCTTATTATGCAATTATAAATCCTAGTAATATAGAAAAATATAATAAATACTTTGAATTAGTAAAAAGTATTCCTAACTTATATATGTGTGGAAGACTTGCTGAATATAAATATTACAATATGGATGCTGTTATTTTTAGAGCTTTAGAATTATTTAAAGAAATAGAGAACTAGTCTTAATAAAACAAATTAAGACTTTTTTAGTTGTAACTTCAATTAATATTTGATAAAATCTTTATAAGAGGTGAGGATATGATTGCTAAAGTTCTAGTAGGACTATCTAATAGAAACATTGATAAAACTTTTTCATATAAAATACCAGCTAATTTAGAAACTAAAATAAAGATAGGAATTAGAGTTTTAGTACCATTTGGCTCTTTAAAATTAGAAGGATTTGTATTAAAAATAGAAAAAGAAGTCAAAGAAGAATTTGAATTAAAAGAAATAATTTCGGTAATTGATGATGAGGTAATATTAACAAAAGAATTATTACAACTAGGACTTTTCATTAGTAAAAAGACTTTATCAACTTTAATATCCTCATATCAAGTTATGCTACCAAGTGGTTATAAAGCTAATAAAAATCAAAAAATAAATATAAAATATGAAACTTATTTAAGTATAGACGAAGCTAAATTAAAGGAAAGTAATTTAACTAAAAAACAAGAAGAAATCATAGAAGTATTAAGAAAGAACCCAAATATAACTTATCCAGTTTTAAAAAAAGTAAATTCAAGTGTTGCTCTTTTAATAAAAGAAGGAATAATAAAAAAAGAAAAACGAGAAGTTTATCGTTTAAAAGAAGATTTTATAGAGTTAGAAAAACATGCTTTAACTAAAGAGCAAGAAGAAGTTTTTAAAAAGGTTAACTTAGATAAATTTGATACTTATTTACTTCATGGAGTAACCGGAAGTGGAAAAACTGAAATTTATATGGAACTTTGTGAAGAAGCCCTAAAGAGAAATAAAACAGCTATTGTCTTAATTCCTGAAATAAGTTTAACACCTCAAACGGTTCTTCGTTTTAGAAAAAGATTTGGAAATATTATAGCTGTTTTGCATTCTGGGTTATCTGATAGTGAAAAGTATGATGAATATAGAAAAATCAAAAAAGAAGATATTAAAATTGTAATTGGAGCTAGAAGTGCTATTTTTGCTCCTCTTGAAAATATTGGAGTAATTATTATAGACGAAGAACATTCTAATTCTTATAAACAAGAGAGTATGCCAAGATATGATGCCATTGATATAGCTAAATTTAGGGGAGAATATCATAAAGCTCCAGTCGTTTTAGGCTCAGCAACTCCTAGTTTAGAGTCTTATGCTAGAGGTCTTAAAGGTGTATATAAATTATTAGTTTTAGATAAGCGAGTTCATAATCAAAGTTTACCCAAAGTTATAGTTGTAAACATGTTTAAATCAAAAAAGAAAAGTAAATATTTTAGTGAATTACTTTATGAAAATATAAAGAAAACTTTAAGTAAAGGTGAACAAGTTATATTATTTTTAAATAAACGAGGTTATTCAAGTATTGTTACTTGTAGAGACTGTGGTTATACTTTTACTTGTCCTAATTGTGAGGTTACTTTAACTTATCATAAGACAAGTGATATGTTAAGATGTCATTACTGTGGATATGCAACTAAAAAAACTACTTTATGCCCAAATTGTAATAGTCAAGAATTAAGTTCAAAAGGAATTGGAACGGAAGCCATAGTTGAAGAGTTAGAAAAATTATTTCCAGAAGTTAAAACAGTTAGAATGGATTTAGACTCAACTACTAAAAAAGGAAGTCATGAAAAAATAATTAATGCTTTTAAAGAACAAGAATATAAAATTTTAGTTGGAACACAAATGATAGCTAAAGGTTTAGATTTTCCTTTAGTAACACTAGTCGGAATTATAAATGCTGATAGTAGTTTAAATGTTCCGGATTATAGAAGTAGTGAAGTTACTTTTCAGTTATTAGAACAAGTTTCCGGAAGAAGTGGAAGAGGAAATAGTCCTGGTTCGGTTGTAATTCAAACTTATAATCCTAATCATTATGCTATAACTTATGCTTCTAATAATGATTATCAAGGCTTTTTTAAAGAAGAAATGAAAAATCGTAAAACATTATCTTATCCTCCTTATTATTATTTAGTTTTAATAAGAATTAAAGGAAGTGACTATAATTTCTTAGGTCAAGAAGTAAAGAAAATCAAAGAATACTTAAAAAATAATTTGAATTTAGATATTTTAGGACCTACTTTAGCTAATCCCTTTAAATTAAATTTAGTTTATCGTTTTAATATTATAATAAAATATAAGCAAGAAGAAAATTTATATTCAGTTTTAGAAAACTTACTTGAACATTATAAAGTTAATAATAAAATTACCATTGATATAGATTTTAATCCTAAAGCATTTTAGGTATTTTAAAAGTATTTATAATCTTTAAAAGTTAGAGTTTGTATAGACAAAGATGGAAATTTAGACTATAATATTCTTTGATAAAGGTGAAATATGTATAATTATATAATTGGAAAAATAACAGAAGTTGATAGTAATAATGTTACTATTGAAAATAATGGAATAGGGTATTTAATTAATACACCAAATCCATATGCTTTTAAAGAAGGAATGGAATATAAAATTTATTTATATCAACAAATAAAGGAAGATGAGCATCTTTTGTTTGGATTTAAGACACCTGATGAGAAAGAGTTATTCTTAAAACTTATAAGCGTTAAAGGTTTAGGGCCTAAAATGGCTTTACCAATTATTGCTATGGGTTCAATTACAGGAATTGCTGATGCTATTAATAGAGAAAATCTTTTATATTTAAAAAAATTCCCTAAAATTGGGGATAAATTAGCAAGGCAAATGATATTAGATTTAAAAGGAAAATTAGTTGTAACCGGTTCTGTTGTTGAAAGTTCTAGTGATGAAGTATATGAGGCTTTAATTGCCTTAGGTTATAAAGATAAAGATATAAAAGGTGTTATTTCAAGAATAAATAAAGAGAGTAGTCTTGAAGAACAAATTAAAGAGGCTTTAAGATTAATGATTAAATAAAAAAAATAAAGGAGGATATTTGATGGATAGAGTTGTAAATGTATGTGAAGAGCCTGATGATTTATTAGTTGAGTCAAGTATCAGACCTTTAACAATAAAAGAATACATAGGTCAAAGTGAAGTAAAAGATAATATTAAAGTATTTATAGAAGCTGCTTTGATGCGTAATGAATCGTTAGACCATGTTTTATTATATGGGCCTCCAGGACTTGGAAAAACAACAATGGCTATGATAATTGCTAATGAACTTCATAAAAATATAAAGACAGCTTCCGGTCCAGCTATTGAAAAATCTGGTGATTTAGCTGCTATTCTTTCAACTCTTGAGCCAGGAGACGTTTTGTTTATAGACGAGATTCATAGAATTCCAAGAGTTATAGAAGAAATTTTATATCCAGCTATGGAAGATTTTACTTTAGATATTGTAGTAGGAGGAGAAGGGGGCTCTAGGAGTATTAAAATAGATTTACCACCTTTTACTTTAGTTGGAGCTACAACTAGAGCTGGTGATTTAACAAGTCCTTTAAGAGATAGATTTGGAATTGTTTGTAAACTTAAATATTATACTAATGAAGAGTTGAAACTTATTGTTTTAAGAACTAGTAGAGTTTTAGATATGCCAATTACAGAAGATGCAGCCTTAGCCCTTGCTAAAAGAAGTCGGGGAACTCCAAGAGTTGCTAATCGTTTATTTAAAAGAGTTAGAGATTTTGCTTTAGTTGAAGGAAAAGAAGAAATAGATTTAGAAACTACTATTAAGGCTTTAGACAGACTTAAAGTAGATGATTATGGACTTGACGAAGTTGACCATCAATATTTAAGAAGTTTAATTGAAAAATTTAATGGAGGACCAGTTGGAATTGAAACTTTAGCCTCATCTATTGGGGAAGAAGTTACAACGTTACTTGATGTGTGTGAACCATTCTTACTTCAAAAAGGATTTATTAAAAGAACACCTAGGGGCAGAATGGCTACTATGAAATCTTATAAATTATTAGGAATAAATTATCAAGAAAATCTATTTGTAGGAGAATAATATGTTTAGAGTTATTAATATGAAAAAAGCCGAGATATTAGACGAGAAGTATTCTATATATGCTAGAAAACCTTGTTTAATAACAACTCTTGAAAATGGAATAAAAAAAGATTTTTATAAATTCTTTGATGAAGAGGAAATTGTTTCATATATTGAAAACTATGAAAATTATTTAATTAATAAAAAAAATAGAGCTATGGAAAAAGAAAAACAAAGAACTTTTGATGAGAGAATTAGAAAAAATATTAAGGCTCTTCCGGCTTATTTAATTGCTTTAGTAATGTTATTCTTTGCTTGTATTTCAAACTTAATAGTAGGAGCAACTTTATTCTTTCTAGCTTTTGGATTAACAATTCTAACAGCTTCTATTGCTAATGAAACAATATCTGACGAGAAATTAAATGCACTGCCTCAAGTAAAAGAATTAAATCAAAAATTAGAAGAAGTAGAAGAATTATATCAAATATCTAAAGAAGAAATAGAAAATAGTTATAGGAATACAATGATGCGTAAGCGTTTAGACGATTTTGCTAAAAAAAGTAAAAGGTCTTTTTCTAAATCAGCTTGGGAAGAAGCAATCTCTGATATAATATATGCTAGTCGGGATATTAGAGATGCTTTTAATGAACCTAACAAAGACTATGAAGAAAAAGCTACTAGAAGAAGGTGAAAAAATGAAAGTAAGTGATTTTGATTATCCTCTTGATGAGTCTTTAATTGCTCAAACACCACTTGAAAAACGAGACGAATCCCGTCTTTTAGTTTTAAATAGAAAAAATGGAGAAATTGAACATAAAAGATTTTATAATATAATAGATTATTTGAATGAAGGGGATGCTTTAGTTTTAAATGATACTAAGGTTATACCTGCTAGACTTATAGGAGTAAAAGAAGAAACCAAAGCGATTATTGAAGTTTTACTTTTGAATGAAGTTACAGATTCAAAATGGCGTGCTTTAACAAAACCGGCTAAAAGAATTAAGGAAGGTACTATTGTAAGCTTTGGAGATGGTCTTTTAAAAGCTAAATGTACTAAAGTTTTAAATGATGGTATTAGGGAATATGAACTTATATATGATGGTATATTAATGGAAATTTTAGATAAACTTGGAATGATGCCACTTCCTCCATATATTCATGAACAATTACAAGATAAAGATAGGTATCAAACTGTATATGCTAAAAATATAGGAAGTGCAGCAGCTCCAACGGCTGGTTTGCATTTTACGATAGATTTACTAGAGAAAATTAAAGCTCGAGGTGTAAAAGTTTTATTTATAACCCTTCATGTTGGACTTGGAACCTTTAGGCCAGTTATGGTAGAAGATATAAAAGAACATGAGATGCATAGTGAATATTATTCTATATCAAAAGAGGTTGCCAACTCATTAAATGAAGTTAAAAAGAATGGAAAAAAAATAGTAGCTGTTGGAACTACTACAACTAGGACTTTAGAAACAGTTAGAAGTAAATATTCTCTATTTAAAGAGTGTAGTGGAATGACAAATATTTTTATTTATCCAGGTTATGAATTTAAAGGAATTGATGCTTTAATAACTAATTTTCATTTACCTAAGTCAACTTTAGTAATGTTAGTAAGTGCTTTTTCTAAAAAAGAGTTTATTATGAATGCATATAAAGTAGCTCAAGAAATGAGGTATCGGTTCTTTTCATTTGGAGATGCTATGTTAATTATATAGGAGGAAATATGAACGAGAAAAATAAAAAAGTAGATTATAAAACTTTAAATGAAGTTCTTAAAACAGGAAATATTTTACTTAAAATAATGTTAACAATGACAATTCTAGCAATTGGAGCCTTATTACTTTATCTTTTTGATAAGACTTATATTTTAGTAGTATTTAAAAATGTTTTAGGGGTTATTTCACCTTTATTTATTGGATTGTTTTTAGCTTGGGTATTAGAACCGGCTATTAATTATTTTGTAAGAAATAAAGTTGGAAGAAAGTTAGCTACCGTTGTTGTATACTTAGTATTTATTTTCTTAATTATGTTAATATTAGCCTTAATAGTACCAGAATTTGTATCTCAGGTTAATGAATTAATATCTAAACTTCCAAGTTTTCTTGAATCAGTTAATAAGTGGATAAATGATTTCTTTACTAATATATCAAGTAGTGAAATTGATTTAACAGAAATGAAAAATAATATTTTAGCTCCTATAAATAATTTTGCTAATAATATAACAGCAGGAGATTTTATTTCTATTATTAATGGAGTAGGAACTTCAATTAGAACTATGGGAAATATCTTTTTAGGATTATTAATTGCTTTCTATTTATCTCTTGATTTTTCTAAAGTTAATTTGTTTTTTAAAAAGATTGTTCCTAAAAAATATCATGACGAGTTACATGTTATAAAAACAGCTCTTAATGGAATGTTAAGAAATTATGTAAATGGAACTTTATTATCTTGCTTATTTGTTATGATTTTATCACTTATTGGCTTTTTAATATCCGGTGTATCTTCACCACTTCTATTTGCAATTTTCTGTGCTATTACTAATATAATTCCTTATTTTGGACCATATATAGGAGGAATTCCGGTGGTAGTTGTTGGTTTTGCAATTTCCCCTGTTACAGGTATAATTTGTTTAGTAACGGTTATATTAGTTCAATTTTTAGAAGGAAATATTCTTCATCCTTTAATTGTTGGAAAAGCAATTTCTCTACATCCAATTACTATTATGTTAAGCTTATTAATCTTTGAATATTTGTTTGGTATTATGGGTATGATTTTAGCAGCTCCAATTGTTGCTACTTTAAAAATTTTATTTATCCATTTTGAAAATAAATATCATTTTATGAATAAGATTAATGCTGATTAAAATAAGTAGGAGATAACTGAAAGGTTGATTTATATGAAACAAAATAATTTTCTTGGTATAATTGGAGGCTTTTTTGGAGCTTTAATTGGAGCAATACCTTTTCTCTTGGTATATGTCTTTGCTGGTATTTCTTTATCAGTTTTAACTCTTCCAATTGCTTATTTAGCTTATAAAGGTTATACCTTATTAAAAGGTAGGGTAAGTGATAAGACTTGGCTCTTAATAGGTATAATGTCTATATTTTCTATTACTCTTATAACGTTTTTAGGTATTCCTTTACTTTTAAATATAAAAAATAATACTTCAATTTTAAATTTAATTAGTTTTTATCAAAATCAAACATTAGTAAGAAGTTTAGTAGGTGATTATACCTTATCCCTTTTATTTACTATTTTAGGAACCAATTTTGTAATTAGTAAATTAAAAGAAGTTAATTTACTTTATAACAAAGAATTTGATTTAAACTCAAATGAAGTTTCTAAAGTAATAAATGTTTTTAAAAATCATGAGGCAACTTCTTTAAAAAAAGCCGTTTCTATAAAAGAAATAGAAGCTGAACTTCAAGTTTTAGATAGCAAGAATATCATAACAGAACTTAAAAAAGAGCATATTTTGCTTGGAAAAAATAAATTATATTTAGATACTAAAAAATTAGAAACTGAAGAATTTGAAACAAAAATATTAAGAAAACAGTCAAGAAGAAATATTATAATTGAAACAATTACAATTATAGCTTTAGTAGTTGCTTATTTTATAATATCTTATGGAGGAACTTTCAAGATAAATAAAGAAGATAATACTTATAAAAACTATCAATTTATGTCTTTAGCTTCTTATAATTTACCAAATTATTTATTCCCTTATGAAGAAGATTTTGACGAAGAGTATTTTGATGCTAATAAATATTATTCCGTTATTTATACACCAATTACAACTTATAGAAAAGAACCAGTTATTAGAACTATTTATGTTGATTATATTCCAGATTACTATTATGGTGATTTAGAAGAATATAAAAAAGAAGTTATGAAGTCTAATAGTGACACTTATGAAATATCTGATGTTAAACTTTTAGATGGTTATAAATATGAAGTAATAGAAATAAAAGCTAAAGGTGACGAGGATAAAATTTATTATGATTATTATGTTTTTAATTCTAAAGATAGTCTTTTCTTTGAATTTATAGCTTATTCAAATGATAATTTGGAAAATTTTTCTAAAGAGACTTTAAAAGTTATAAAATCAGTTGAATTTCAAGATAATACAAAGGAAGAAGAAAAATCTAAAGCTTAATACTTGAAAAATATTAAAAAGTTTGTTAGAATTAAAGAGAAATCTTGTGATGGGGAATATTATAATTTAAGTTTTCTAAGTGAGCTTGGTATAGTGAAAACAAGTGTTAACTATTTATAGTTCCTACCCCTAAAGAGAATATAGAAATATATTTCGGTCTTTATGTCCGTTATCAAATTAAGTAAAAATTAGGATGGTACCGTGTATTTTACACTCCTTGGTACTATCTTTTTTTATTTGTAAAGGAGGATTTATGGCAAATAAAAAAATTGTAAGTCGGGATGTTGATTTTGCAAAATGGTATACAGATGTGGTGGCAGCAGCTCATTTAGCTTCATATTCTAATGTAAAAGGTTGTATTATTTTAGAACCATATGGCTATCTTATTTGGGAGAAAATTCAAGAAGTAATGAATAAGATGTTAAAAGAAAGTGGACATCAAAATATGGCTATGCCTATGTTAATACCTGAAAGTTTAATGAAAAAAGAGAGTGAATTAATTAATGGCTTTGCTCCTGAAGTTGCTTGGGTTACTGAAGGTGGAACTAATAAATTAGAGGAAAGAATGTGTATTCGTCCAACAAGTGAAACGTTATTTAGTGATTATTATTCTAACATTGTAAAATCTTATCGTGATTTACCAATTAAATATAATCAATGGTGTACGGTTATGCGTTGGGAAAAAGAGACAAGACCATTTTTAAGAGGAAGAGAATTTTGGTGGCAAGAAGGTCATACAGTTCATGAAACTAAAGAAGAAGCTGAAGCTGAAACAAGATTTATTATGGATAATGTTTATAAAAAACTTTTCTATGATTATTTTGCAATTCCTGCTATAACTGGAATTAAAACTAAAAGTGAAACATTTGCTGGAGCTGAATATAGTATTACAATTGAAGCTTTAATGCATAATGGAGTATCTTTACAATCTGGAACTTCGCATTATTTTGGTCAAAAGTTTTCTAAAGCTTATGATATTAAATTTTTAAATAGAGAAAATAAATTAGAATATGCTTATCAAACATCTTGGGGAACAACTAGTCGTATGATTGGGGCTATTATTATGGTTCATAGTGATGATGATGGTTTAGTTTTACCACCTAAAATAGCTCCTATTAAAGCGATTATTATTCCAATTGGAAGTGATGAGGCAGTTTTAGAGTTAGCTAATAGTTATAAAGAACAATTAGAAAAAAATTGTATAGAAGTTTCTATTGATAATTCAGATAAATCGCCAGGTTATAAATTTGCTGAGGCTGAAGTTAAAGGAATACCAGTTAGAATTGAAATAGGTCTTAGGGATTTAGAAAAAGGATATGTAACTTTAGTAAGACGTGATACAAAAGAAAAAATAGAAGTTCCTTATGATGCTGATATTGTTGGAACTGTAAAGAATATTTTAGATAATATGCAAAAAGATATGTTAGAAAGAGCCACTATCCATAGAGATAAATTAACTTATATTGCAACTAATTTAGAAGAAGTTAAAAAGATAATGGATAAAGGACCAGGCTTTATTAAGGCTGACTGGTGTGGAAGTCCTTTGTGTGAAGCTAAAATGAAAGAAATTAAAGGCTTAAAATCAAGATGTATATTAGAAAATAGTAAACCTTTAACTGGCAAGTGTGTTGTTTGTCAAGAGAAAGCTCGTGATTTAGTTGTTTGGGGAATTCAATACTAATGGAAAAAAGAAAAGTTGCTCGGGGTATTATATTTTTTAATAATCAAGTTTTATTACTTCATAGAATTAGAAAAGAAAATGATAAATATTTAGAATATTATGCTATTCCAGGTGGGGGAATTGAAGATTTAGAAACTCGGGAAGAGGCTTGTATTCGGGAAGTAAAAGAAGAAACTAGTCTTGATGTTAATATAAATACATATCTTGGTTTGGACGAGTATGAAAAAGGAATAACTTATTATTTTCTAACTAATTATCTAAAAGGTGAAATAGCTCTTGGTGGAGAAGAAAAAGAAAATAATAATCCAGATAATTTTTATGAAACTAAATTAATAGATGTTAATGAACTTAATCAAATCATGATTTACGGAAAAGGCCAAGAAATGATTAAAAAAGCTTATGATATTTATAAAAAGAGTAGTTTAAATTAATTTTAATTTAAACTTTTTCTTTTAAAATTTAATCTTTATTTGCTAATAAAAAAAATATATTATAAAATAATAATAGGTGATAGAATGAAACCAATTATAGGAATAATAGCAAGACCAGTTATGACCATGGAAAAAAATTTTGTATATGCAGCATATGAGAAAATTCGCTTAAAGATAATTGAAGGTGGAGGAATTCCTATTGCTATAATGCCAACGGATTTAAAGACTTATTCTCTAGATTTAGAAGATAAAGAAGAATTAGAAGAGTATGCTAAGGAAGATTTAAAAAAAGTATTAGATTTATGTGATGGATTCATCCTTCAAGGTGGTTCTAAGTGGTATAAATACGATGAATTTATCCTGTCTTATTTAATAGAAAAAGATATTCCAACTTTAGCAATTTGTCTTAGTATGCAATTATTAGTCTTTTTAGATACTAAAGAAAACCCTTTATTGGTAAATGACAAAAAACATCAAGAAAAAGATTTAAAATATGCTCATGCTCTAAAAATATTTAAAGATACCTTACTTTATAAAATATTAAAAAAAGAGAAGATTAAAGTAAATAGTAGACATCAACATATTGTAAAAAAAGTAAATAATTTAAAAGTTGAAGGTGTAGCTGGTTCGGTTATAGAAGCTGTAACTTATCCCAATAAAAAATTTATTTTAGGAGTTCAATTTCACCCTGAGTCTCTAGATGATGAGAATTCTAAGTTAATATTTAAAGAGTTAATAAATGTTTCTAGAAAAGAAAAATAATAGCTAATCTTTTTTGTAATAAAATAGACCTACTTAAATATAATGAAGTAGGAGGCCTAGAATGATAAATAAACAAGGATTATGGTTTTTAACCTTAACAAGTTTGGCTTTAGTTTTAAGCGTTTATTATATTACAATGCCAAATGAATTATTATTAACTAATAATAGTAACTATACAAGTGATGAAGAGACTAGTAAAGTTTCAAATGTAGATATTAAAGAAAGTATTACAGAAAGTGAACTTATAACTAGTATGCGAGTAGAACTTGAAAATGAAAGATTACAGTTAATTGATGAATTAGAAGGAAAATTATCGGATAATAATTTAAGTGTAGACGAGAAAAATGAAGTATATGAAGATTTAAGATATATGAAAGAGGTGTCTTCTTTAGAGGAAACTTTAGAAAAAAAAATCAAAGACGAGTTTAAATTAAATAGTTTTGTTAAAATTGAAAATGATATTGTTGATGTTGTTATAAATTCTAAAAATCATGATAAAAGTTTAGCTGTTAATATTATGAAAAGTTTACAAGAAGAATTTGAAGATAAAATGTATATTTCGGTTAGTTTCAAAGAATAATTTACATAATTTTTTATCCTGCATATGATATTTTGTAGGGTAGTGAGAATTATGAAAAATATATTAACAAGTAGAGAAAAAGAGGTATTTACATTACTTATTAAAAATAAAACAACTAAAGAAATTGCTAAAAATTTAAAAATAAGTGAAAAGACAGTTCGTAATCACATATCTAATGCTATGCAAAAATTAGGAGTGAAGGGGCGAGCTGCAGCTGTTGTTGAATTATTAAAATTGAATGAAATATCACTTTAAACGTACTAAAAGAGTACGTTTTTTCATAGACTTAAATAGGTGTTAATATGTTAAGAAAAAAAGCTTTAAATAGAATATATTTGACAACTTTAGTCCTATTTGTTATGTTAATAACTTTTACATTTGACCATATAAAACAATTTAAGAATACCAATTTAGTAGAAGTTGAATATGCTAGTAATTTAGATAGTACATATATTTATTTACTTAATGAAGATAATTATTTAGTTAGAGTATCTATTTTATTAGATAAGAATACTGAGGTAAAAAAAGCCCAAGAGATTTTAAATAATTTATCAGTTAATAATAAAAAATATAATAATTTAAAAGGAGTAATTCCAAGTAATACTAAAATAAATTCTCTTGATTATAAAGATAAAATATTAACAATAGATTTTTCAAGTGATTTGTTGAATGTAAATCAAGTATTAGAAGAAAAAGTAATTGAAAGTATTGTTTATAGTATGTTAGAACTTGAAGGTGTAGAAGATGTTATTATTAAAATAGATGGCAAGAATTTAGAAAGATTAGAAAAAAGTCAAAAGAATTTACCTAGTGTTTTAAATAAAGAATTAGGTATTAATAAAGACTATGAAATTAATTCCTTAAAAGATACAAAGAAAGTAGTTTTATATTATTATTATAATGATAATAATACTAGTTATTATGTTCCGGTTACAAAGTTTTTAAATAGTAAAGAAGATAAAGTAAAAATTATAATAGATTCTTTAAAAGGCAACTATTTTTTAGGAACCAATTTAAGTAGTTATTTATCTTATAAAACGGATATAAAAAATTATAATTTAGATAAAGATATTTTAACAATTACCTTTAATTCTTTAAATAATGATAATTTAGAAGAAGTAACCTATTCTCTAGCTGCTAGTATATTTGATACGATGGATATTAAAAAAATAATCTTTGAAGTTAATGATAAAATAGTATCTATTAAAACTAACGAAAAATAAATTAATAAGTTATTGAAGAAAATCTCTTTATTTGCTATAATCTAATTATAGGAGAGTGAATTATGGGATTAATAAAATCAGCTTTTACATCAATTAATAGTACCTTACATGACCAATGGGAAGAGTATATTTCATGCGATAGTTTAGACAATAATACTTTAGTTGTTAAAAAGACAACAGAAAATGGAATTATATCAAATAAAAGTAGAATTCAAGTATCCCCTGGACAAGTAGCTTTAATTTTTGATTCAGGACGTATTTTAGATGCTACGGCTGAAGAGGGAATATACACATTTGATAATTCTTCATCACCTAGTTTATTTGCTGGAGACTTTGGTGGTATGTTTAAAGAAATGTGGGAAAGGTTTAAATTTAATGGAGCACCAAGTAAAGAACAAGCCGTATTTTATGTTAATACTAAGGAAATAATTGACAATAAATTCGGTTCAACTTCACCAATGTCATATCCTGACCCTGAGTATAAAAATATTTATATTCGTTATTATGGAGTTTATTCTTTTAAAATAACTAATCCATTTGCTTTTGTTGCCAATATTGCTGGTACAGTTAAAGATACTTATACTAAGGAACAATTATTAGAGCAAGCTAATGCTGAATTTACAAGTGCTCTTGATGTTAGTTTACAATCATGTGCTAGTGAAGGAGTAGTTTTCTCTAGTTTACCTAGTAAGCAATTATTAATTGCTAAACATATGAATGAAGCTTTAGATGAGACTTGGAAAGAATTACGTGGTATGGAAATAGTTAGTGTAGCTATTGAAAAAATAACTCCAGATGATGAGTCTCGTGAGAGAATTCAACAATTTGATAATGCTAGTATGTATGGTAAAAGTGAATATGCAGCTGGTCGTATGGTATCAGCAACAGCTACGGCTATGGAAAATGCAGCTAGTAATGCAAATGGAGCCGGCACTGGCTTCATGGGACTTGGTATGATGAATATGGC
>CANQEQ010000013.1 GCA_947595345.1 uncultured Bacilli bacterium
ATAACATAGTTATAAAATGCATAACTTAGACCAAAGACTAAAAATAAACCACCGACTATTGTTAATACTAACCCAATGCTCTTTTTGTTTTTCATATTGTATTCTTCCTTTCTTTTTTAACTTTTTTTTAATAATTAAAAAACGTATAAAAACTTAGCATATAAATTGCTAATTTTTTATACGATTATTCTAGATTTTTACAATATGAAAATACTAGGTTAGTTGTACCTAAAGTACCCCCCCCCAGGTTGAGTTACACTTAACTTTATTTTCTTTTTTTACTTGGTATCTCTTCATTTTTTCATACCTCCTTGTCCCTATTTTCTAATACCATATTACTACATTTTTTTTACTTTTTCAAGTACTTTTATTTTAATACTTCCATATGTCTTATTTTGTTACATTTTATTAATGTTTACAAATTGATTTTTATCTATTATAATTTTAATAAAAACATATATTTAATTTAATTTAATTTAATTGAGGTGATGTTGATGATAGGTAAAATCTTAAAGACTATGAGAAAATGCAATAATCTTAAGCAAAGTGATATTTCTAATTTAACTGGTATTCCCCAAAATACTTTATCGCAATATGAAAATGAAGTTATCCAACCAACTTTTGAAACAATAAAAAAAATTGCTGATGCTTGTAATTTTAAAATTAATTTTATTAATAAAGGAATAACATTAACTCCCGAAAATATATCAAGAAAAGAAATATAATAATTTTTATTTATAAGTTTTATCTAATTACTACTTGATTTTTCTATACTTTTTTAATATTCTTTAATTAGGGTTAATCTATTATATAACCGAATGTCGCCTGGCAACTTCAATTCATGGAACGCTATTGCTAATATGTGGGACGTCAATCCGGCCGGGGAGATAAATCCATGGTACGCAGTTCATGATACTAACCATGGCGTGCGCTAGATTTTAATTAAGTCTTTTTAAACTACTAAGGTATAAAAAAAGAGATTAAAAACAAGATTAATCCTTGGAATTTTCCTAAAAACATAATATAGTTCTTTAATAAATTTAGTTTATTAAATTTAAACTATATTAAATTACATAGTAATATACTACTATGTTTTTATTTTATAACTAACTCTATATCATTTAAGAAAAAATAATCACCTTTTAGAAAATCACAGACAAAAAAGTTAGAAGAAAAATTATTTAAAAAATTAAAAAAAGAAGAATAAGAAGAATTACAATCAATTACTAAATGACTTTTCTTAATTTTTAAAACACTTACCTCATCTTTATATAAATTATTTATAATATGTTCATTATCAATTTTCGTATAAACTAAATCATTATGCATTTTTAAATATAATTTATTATTTAAACCTAAAGTATCTATACAAGAACACATCTGATTAAATAAATTATAAGCATATGTTAATTCACTTGGTTTCATAGAATAAATACCATTCAATATTTTATATAAATTATCGGGATTTTCCTTATATAAAGGAATAAGTTCAGGACGAATACTAAAAATATAAAATCTTCTCATTAAAATCACCAAATATATTTTATGATATTTAGTTGTTAAAAAATGTCGTAAAAAAAAGAAACTATGCACGAGAGACATATTTTCCATCTTTACTTGAAATTAATACTACTTCATCTTGCTCAATAAACATTGGAACTTTTATAACTAAACCACTTTCAAGTTCAGCATCTTTCATAGCAGTTGATGTTGTATTTCCTTTAACACCTGGTTCAGTATGAACAACTTTCATAGCAATTTTATCAGGTAATGTCATTCCTAACATTTCACCTTCAAAAAAGATAATATCAACATCTAAATTTTCCTTTAAAAGCTTAGCATCGGAACCAATTAAACTCTTTGAAAGCTCAATTTGTTCATAATCATTCATATTCATAAAATAATAAGTATCATTCATAGAATATAAAAATTGCATTGGTTTCTTTTCAATTCTAGCAGTTTCAACTTTTACTCCAGCATTGAAAGTATATTCAGCAATTGAACCAGTTCTTAAATTTTTAAGTTTAGCTTTAACAATGGCTGCTCCTTTTCCAGGTTTTACATGTTGAAAATCTAAAACTGTATAAATATTACCTTCATATTGAATGGTCATTCCTGTTTTAAAATCATTTACGTTTATCATTTTCTACCCCCTACTTCTTTTCTTTATGAATAGTGTGTTTTTGACATTTCTTACAAAATTTACTTAATTCTAAACGGTCTGTCGTATTTTTAATATTTTTTTCAGTACGGTATCCTTCTTCATTACATTCAGTACAAACTAAAGTCTTTCTTTGTCTGTTTCCAAGTTTAGCCATATTCTCTTCCTCCTCCCGAACATTCCCTTGTATTATAACAAATAAAATATTATTTTACAAGCCCTTTTTCTTTTCTAATCAAAACGAAAATTAATTATATAGTAATTTTTCTAAAATTTCAAGATATTTGAATAAAAATATTTTCTATTGTATAATTAAGTTAGGTGATTTAATGGAAAAAGTTGGTATCATATGTGAATATAATCCCTTTCATAACGGACATATTTATCATTTAAAAAAAATAAAAGAAATGTTTCCTAATTGTTTTATAACGCTTATTTTATCTTCAAGTTTTACAGAACGAGGAGAGCTATCTTTTTTAACTAAATGGGATAAAACTAAAATTGCACTTAAATATGGAGTTGATTTAGTAATTGAACTTCCTTTTATATTTGCAACTCAATCAGCTGATGTGTTCTCGGGTTCAGCTATTAGTATTTTAGAAAAACTTGATATGGACTATTTAATCTTTGGAAGTGAAACTAATGATGTTGAAATATTCAAAAATCTTGTTAGTACTATGCTTTACAATAAAGAGTATGATAAACTTGTAAAAAAATTTCTTGATTTAGGAAATAGTTATCCAAGTTCAGTATCTAAAGCCTTATACGACTTAACCAATACTAAATTAATTTATTCTAATGATATTCTAGCTATTTCTTATATAAAAACTATAATGCTTAATAATTATAAAATTAAACCTTTAACAATAAAAAGAACCAACAACTATTTAAGTACTAGTTTAACTCTTGATATTTCAAGTGCAACTAGTATTAGAAAAGCTTATTTAGATAATCAAGATATTAGAAATCAAGTTCCCCCTATTACTTTTAAACTTTTAGATATTAATAAAAATTATATGGATAATTACTTTTATTTATTAAAATATAAATTAATTAATGAAATAAACGAATTAGACAAATTCCTTGACGTTTCAGAAGGAATTGATAAACGAATTAAAAAATATATCTATAAAGTTAACTCTTATCAAGAACTAATTGATAGTATTAAAAGTAAAAGATATACCTATACTAGACTTAATAGAATGTTTTTACATATTCTTTTAAACTTAAAAAAAGATAATGTTCCAAAAGACGTAAGTTATATAAGAGTTTTAGGCTTTACTAAACGTGGTATGAGTTATTTAAAACAAATTAAAAATAACTTAGACTTAAAAATTGTAACCCATTATAAAGATACAACTGATGAAGTTTTAAAATTTGAACTTAAAGCTACAATTTTATATTTTCATATTTTAAATAAAGATTATTTGATTGAAGAAGAATTAAAATCTATTCCTATTAAAGAAGATAATTAATTCTTTTTTTCACCTCTTGGATGGCAATTTTTATAAACATCTTTAATATGCTCTAAAGTAACATGAGTATAAACACCAGTTGTTGAAATTGAAGAATGTCCAAGTAACTCTTTAACCGTTAATAAATCACAGCCATTATTAAGTAAGTGCGTTGCAAATGAATGTCTTAACATATGGGGAGTTACATGTTTTTTAAAACTTATTTTTTTAATTACTTCATTTATAATATAACTAATTCCAGCCGTTGTTAATTTTTCCCCTTTATAATTTAAAAACAAATAATCTAAATTATGTTTATTCATAGTATTATAAACTTTAAAATAATCATTTAATAAGTTAGCAACTACTACATTATAATAAACTACTCTTTCTTTACGACCTTTTCCAAATACTCTTATACTTTGATTTTTATAATCAATATCCCCTTTTTTTATTTCAATTAACTCTGATACTCTAATCCCAGTTGCATATAAAAGCTCTAAAATTAATCTATCCCGAAGGTCATAAGGGGTATTTATTTCTAAATTATGAAATATTAAAAGTAAATCGTCATAAGTTAAATATCTAGGTAATTTTTTCTCTTTCTTTGGTAAAGAAACTTCCGAAAACGGATTATTTAAAACTCTTCCTTCCATTACTAAAAATTTATAAAATCCTCTAATAGAACTTATATGTCTTCTAATACTTTTATTTGATAATTGATTTTCTTCATAATGATTAAATAAATTCATTAAAATATCATAAGTTACATCTTTATAATTAAGTCCTTCTTTTTCTAATAATTCAAAAAAGTCTTTTAAATCAATAGAATAATTAAGAACTGTTTTCTCACTATAATTTTTATTATATTTTAAATAATCTAAATAATCTTCTATTACATTTGTATTTTTCATATCCATCACTTAAATTATAGCATAAATTTAAAAAAAGAACGTTTTAATCCGTTCATTTTTTTATTTTTTACTGCCTTTTTCAGAAGAAGAATAACCAAAGACATTTTGAAACTCAACTTCAGCTTTCATTTTGGCTGATAAAAGTTCTTGAAGACTATTTTGTTCTTTTCTCATAATACTTTCTAATAAATTTTTCTCAGATAAATCTAAATTATCTAAAGTATTAATTTTAATAATTAAATCATTAAGTCTTTTTAAATTAGAATTCTTAGGTTCTCTTAAAGAATAATCACCCTCTATTTGCATATCATTAGGTGCTAAATCTACTTCATGATAATCATTTGTAATATTATCTTTTTCTAAAATCTCTTTATTGTTCATATTTCTTTGATAAGCTAAAGAAATTTCATTCAATTCTTCTAAAATCGCATTTAAAATCATAGTTACATCAGCAATTTCTAATTTAGTGGATAATATTTTATCTCTTATTCCTTTAATTTTATTAACTTTTAATAATAATCTTTCATTTGGTCCTAGTTTAGTAGTTTCTAATTCCATTTTTCCTCCTATTTAGCATCATACCAATTATCCCCAATTTCATAATCAACTTCTAAAGGCACATCTAATTTAAAGGTACTTGTCATAATTCTAGTAACAAGTTCTCGTAATGTCTCAATTTCATCTTCACATACTTCAAAGACAAGTTCGTCATGAACTTGAACTAACATTTTACTCTTTAAATTTAATCGTTCAAATTCTTTGTCAATTTCTATCATGGCTTTTTTTATAATATCAGCTGCTGTTCCTTGAATTGGAGTATTAAGAGCCATCCTCTCGCCACTTTGCCTAATAATATAATTTTTGTTATTTATTTCTTCTATTATGCGCTTACGATTCATAAGAGTTTTTACATATCCGTTTTGATAAGCATCATGAATAAGTGAATTCATATAATCTTGAATACCCGGAAAAGCATCTAAATATTTAGCAATAAATCTTTTAGCTTCGTCTATATTTATTCCAAGGTCACTAGAGAGACCAAAACTTGAAATACCATAGATAATTCCAAAATTAACCGCTTTAGCTTTTCTTCGCATATCTTTAGTAACATCTTTAACATCTACATTAAAAATTTGACTAGCTGTTTTAGTATGAATATCAATACCATCTTTAAAGGCTTTTATCATATCATGAGCTTGAGCCATATGAGCAAAAACTCTAAGTTCAATTTGAGAGTAATCAAATGAAGCAATTTTATTATTACCACTTGGTATAAAAGCTTTTCTTGTTAATTTTCCAAGCTCATCACGAATTGGAATATTTTGAAGATTAGGTCTTTCACTTGAAAGTCTACCTGTTCTAGTTAATGTTTGATTATAAATTGTATGAATACGTCCATCATCACCTACTTCATTTATAATTCCTATGACATAATTAGATTTCATTTTAGCAATCATTCGGTATTCTATAACTAAATTAACTATTTCATATTTATCTCTTAATTTATCTAAAATATCTTTATTAGTTGAATAATTATCCCCTTTGATTTTTTTAGGATAAGGAATTTTTAAAGTTTTAAATAAAATATCTCCTAATTGCTTTGGTGATAAAATATTAAATTCTTGACCAGAAATTGTAAATATTAATTCTTCTAATTTATGCAAATTCTCGTCTAAAGACATTTCCATTTCTTTCAAATAATCTATATTAACTAAAAAACCATTAGCTTCCATCTTAGCTAAAACATAACTTAAAGGAAGTTCTAAATCATGATATAAAGTTGTCATATCTTCACTTTCAAGTTCTTGTTCTAAACCTTCATGTTCTAAATAAATAAAATTAGCTTTTTTAACAATTTCTTTAATATAATCGTCATTTTTTGGATATTTATAAGTTATTTCAGTTCCATATAATTTATCATAAAATGTAATATCATAATTATAACTATTAGCAAGATATGCAATATCCGTTTTTATATGTTTATTTAAAAGGTAACTAATAAGCATTAAATCGTCTATTTTTTTATCAATACCAACATTATATTTTTTAAACACGTAAACTAACTTTTTTAAATCATAAGTATATTTTTCTTTATTATCATTAAATATATTAGAATTTTTTAAAAGTTCAAATGGAACATAATAAGTGTTTTTAAAATCTTTTAAAGAAACTCCAAGTGGAAGGTCATTATGATAATTATAACCTAAAGTTTCTAAATAAATTGCATAAGGTGTTTCTAATTTAATCTCAGAAAGCTTAGTAACTATTTTAAACTCTAACTCTTTTTTAGGTGAAGTTTTGGTATCCATCTTTTTTAGTAAAGAATAAAATTCTAAATCAGTTAAAAGTTTTTGATAAGCATCTATATTAATTCCTTTATATTCAATATCTTGTAAATCAAGTTTAATAGGAACTTCTCTGTAAATTGTTGCAAGAGCATAACTCATATAAGCATTTTCTTTATCCATAGTTAATTTTTCTTGAACTTTAGGAGCTAAAAGTTTAATATTTTCATAAACTCCAGCTAAACTATCATACTTTTGAATCAAAGATATAGCTGTTTTTTCACCAATTCCTTTAACACCCGGTATATTATCACTAGCATCTCCCATTAAAGATTTTAAATCTATCATTTTAATAGGTTCAGCTATGCCATAAACTTCTTTAAACTTTTCTTTATCCATCATAATATAGTCATTAGATTTTAAAAGTTTAACTGTTACTTTATCAGAAATTAATTGTAATAAATCTTTATCACTTGACACAATTAATCCTTTAGTATCAGGAAGTGTATCAACATAAGAAGCAAATGTTCCTATAATATCGTCAGCCTCATAATTATCTATCTCATAATGTTTTATACCAAGAGCACTAGAAAGCTCTAAAGCAACCGGAAATTGTTTTTTTAAATCATCAGGAGTTTCACTTCTCCCAGCTTTATAAGTCTCATATTTATCATGTCTAAATGTTTTTCCTTTATCAAAAGCTATCATTATATGAGTAGGAGCTTCTTCGTTAATAATTTTATTTAACATATTAATAAGTCCATATAAAGCATTAGTTGGAAAATCTTTAGAATTTCTCATTAAACTGCCACTATAAGCTGTTGCATAATAACTTCTATACAATAAATTATTACCATCTATTAATACAATTTTATTCATAAATTTCACCATAGTCTATTTTTACTAAAAATGAAGTATATTTTAATTCCTCAGTTTTAGTTTCTACTTCCTTTTCTTCTTTATTATTTTGAATATTTGTATCTATTTTTCCCTCATTATCTTTACTCAACTTATTTATTTCCATTTGATTCATAAAATCTGTTATATCTATTTCTATTGTTTTTATATCTTTATCTTTAGTTGTATGAATTACTATTTTGTTAATATTCAGGCTTTCTATTTCTTCCTCTAAAATTTCTCCTAACTTACTTGATGGTATTTCATAGTTGTATTCATATTCGTTTGAAGCCGGAAATTTTACCTCACTTTTTAAAGTACCAGCTTTAATTATTCTTTTTAGTTCAAAAATATTTATTAAATCCGGATTAATTATAAAACTTTTATCATCACTTGATTTTAATTTGCCATCTTCTAAGAGCAAATTAAATTTATCATTATTATTATCATTCGTTAAGAAAAATTCTTTATTTTCTTTTTGAACTTTATAATTCAACTCTTCTAAATTATTTTTTATAGTTAACTTAAAATTATAATTTTCATTTTCTATTTTAATACTTTTAAAAGGTAGACTTAATACGTTATTTTCTTCTTCATTATTTGAACTCATTTCCTTTGGCATATTAAGAAAAATAATCAAAACTAGAAAAAAGAAAAAGTAAAAGATAAAAAATGAATATTTCTTGCCGGTATCACTTCTAAGCCACTGCCAAACTGATTTTACTGTTATTTTTCCTTTTTCATCTCTCATACAACACTCCTATTTAAAATTTTACCAACTAGATTATTTTTATTACCGTTTAAAAAATTAGTAACTGGCATTTTATTCTTACCTTCAATTTTAATTTCTAATATTTTTATTAAACCATCAAGAACTTTTACATAAATAGCTTCATTATCAATTTTTACTATCTCACCATTTTCTTTTTCTTTATAGGAATTTGTTTCTATTTTTCTAACATCATATACTTTTACAATTTTATTATCTAACAAAAAGTAACTACCAGGAGTAGGATTTAAACCCCGTATTTGATTATATACTTTATCTAGTTTTTCATTAAAATTAATCTTTTCTTCTTCTCTTGTTATATTATATCCATACGTTGCTTCACTTTCAATTTGTTTTATTCTCTGATTTTTCTTATTTATAATATCTGGCAAGGTTTCAATTAATAATTTAGCTCCTAATAAACTTAATTTATCATGTAAAGTTTGATAGGTATCACAGTCTTCTATTTTAATACTTTCTTCTTTTATAATATCACCAGTGTCCATATGAATATCCATATACATAATAGTTATGCCGGTTTCTTTATATCCATCTATTATAGCATGATGAATTGGAGCTCCACCACGAAGTTTCGGTAGAAGTGAAGCATGAACATTTATACAACCATATTTTGGATACTCTAATATTTCACGAGGTAAAATTTGACCATAAGCACAGGTAATTATAATATCCGGTTTTAAAGCTAAAATCTCTTGATATTCTTCTTTTATATTACGAGGTTGAAAAATTAATATATTGTTTTCTAAAGCTAACTTTTTAACCTCCGGAAACTCTAATTCTTTCTTTCGTCCCACTAATTTATCCGGTTGAGTTACAACTCCTATTAAGTTAGTTTCTTTAATTAAAGCCTCTAAAATATTTAAGCTGAAACATGGAGTTCCCATGAATATTACTTTTAACTCTTTTAACATAAATATCACTCTCTATTTAATTTTATCATAAATATCTGATATTTTTTCAAAAATATACAAAAATTAACTAATTTTATATTAAAAAAGAAAAGTAGACTATATTTTTTAATAGCTACTTTCATCGTCTTTAATTTTCAATAATATTTTTACTTTAATTTTGCATTAAGATTTGTTGTCCTTTTATTAAGTCATAACTAATTAAGTCTTTGCTATCTAAGTCTTCTTTATTCATATCAATTCCAGTAATTTGACTATTTTCATAAGTAGTATAGTAATATATTCCCTTATCCATATTTACACAAGAACTATAAATTGTTATTTCATATTTATTATCACCCATATAAACACAGCCTCGTTGTTGACAAACTGAATTTAAGATATGGAAAAATTGACTAATACTTTCTGATTCTAAGTCTCCTGAAATTGAATTCATTTTAGTAAATACTGCTTTGACAAATCTTGAAGCACTTGACAAGTCACCTGGTAAACCTAAAGCACCCATACCACGACTATAAGGATTAAGATTTAATTTTTTAGAAAAATTATTTACAGGTGGTAAGGTTGATAAACTCATATAATTATTTAAGTTAAACATATGAATATCAAAGGTAGGGTTATTAGTTAAAACTCCAACAGGATTATCATATATTTTTAAACCACCTTCTAAACTTTCAACTGTAATAGCACTTTCTTTATCAGCAATAATCCAATGTAAAGGTGAGGCTTTTAAATTCTCGCTAAAATCAATTTTAGCTATATTAATTTTTTCTAATAACTCTCTTGCTTCTTTTAAGTTAGCACATTGAGATAAAATCCAAGGAATAAATTCAAAAGGAGCTATATTATCTTTATCTTTTGTTTCTTCATGATAATAAGCATTACCTGGAAAATTCAAACCAGCCATACCAAGTCCTTTTTCATTAACTGCATCATAATATAATGGATAATTATCTGAAACAAAAGCCATACCAATAATGGCATAATGAGATTTAACCTCCCCTTTTCTTCTAAATTCTAAAGGATAGTTTCTAGGTGTTATTGTAATAGTTTCCTTATAGGAATATTCTAAATCTAAATTCCTTCCAAAATAATGTTCTTTAGTATTATAAGTTATTGCTGTGCACATAATCATACCTTCCTTTCATACAATTAATTTATTAATTTTAATACTCTATTCCTTTAAATTCTTGTAAAGTAATAACATTACTATCTGGCATTTTATTAAAAGTTTTACTTTTTAATCTTAAAAGTGAAAGCACTTCATCTTTAGATTTATTAACAGCTAAAATTTTAAAACCATAATTAAAAACTAAAGAACTAATAGATATTGACTGAGTACTTCTTTTGGTATTTCCAGCTCTAAACCACTTAACCTTCTCTTCTAAAAATTCTCCTATCTTAGAATTTCTACCATAACAAATAAAAAGTAAATCACTGGCATCTTTCCAAACAGCTAAAGCTAAATAAACATTTTTATCTTTAAAAGCTGCAGCTTTTTCTAAAGTTGTATCATTAAAAGTTGCACTCCAAGTACCTGCTACAAAACTTGCTGACTTAACTTCTAAATAATAATTTTTTTCATTTGATAATTTACAGTCAAATCCATGTTTCTCCACATTAACAAGATTAAAACCTAAGGTATATCCAGCAATTGAATCTCTTAACTCATTAATAAAAGTATCAGTATCTTCTTTATTAAATTTTTCTTGTATTTCTTGAACTTTTTGTAATACTTCATGCCCTTCTATCATAAAATCATTATCAATTGGCATAAAATTTCCTTTCTCAAATAATGTTAATTTACTACCTTTCATATACTGCTCACTTTCTAATTAAGATTATGAATCTCAAAATCTATTTCTTTTTTATGTTTTTTTAAGTATGTTTCTATTCTAAATTTTAATATAGCATCAACCCGTGGTAAAATTCCAAATTTTTGACAAGCTTTATAAACTTCACTTTTTTTATTAACTTCCTCATCAAGTTGAATTAATACATATTTTATATTTCTTTTATCTTCTTTATTTACTTCATAAACGGCCTCAGCAAGTGTTCCTGAACCCGCGAAAAAATCTAGAACAATATCGTCTTTTTTAGTTCCTATTCTAATTAAAAACTTTAACATTTCAACAGGCTTTGGTGTATCAAATAAATTTGTTAAACCTAATTTTTTTAAATCATTTGTTCCTTGCCTTGAAAAAAAATTAAGAATTGATGGAACATTATCTTCTGACTCTTCTAAATAATGTTTAGCATATGGTCTTCCATCTTTAAAACATAATCTGTTCTCATTATATAAAGTTATAAATCTATTATCACTAGACCAACCTCTTGTTTTTAATGGCTTTAATTTTAAACCAATTTCTGGTATATCTACACTTCTTGGCTTTCCAGGAGTTGACAAATCTACTGAAAAATAAATTTTTCCATTTTCGTCAACATTTGAATAATTTTTTAACCAATTAATATTATAATTATCACAATAATCTTTAATTATACCTTTTATTTTTTTATTAGCAATTTCTAAACCTTCATTTTTTATTACCTTTTTTACTTCTAAATTCAGTTTATTTATCATTTTTTTTTCTTCTTTTATTTCCATTCGGTTAATAACAAATTTAGGTAACTTTTTTTTATTTTTAGCAAAGCATAAAATATATTCATGCACTATATTAATATGTTTAGCATTACTTCTTTGAGCTTGTTTAGTTATAAATGTTCCAACAAAATTATCTATTCCAAAAACTTTATCACAAATTATTCTTAAATTAGCATACTCGTTATCGTCAATACTTATAAAAATTACTCCATCTTGTCTTAAAAACTTTTTAGAAATCTCAAGTCTTTTTTCTATAAAATCTTTCCATTCAAGACTTGTTGATTTATCTTGATAGCATTTTTTAGATTTTGTATTATAAGGAGGATCTATATATATCATTTTAATTTTATCATTATATTTCTGAAATTTAGGATTATTCATTACTTTAAGATTATCACCTATGTAGATTTCATTTTTCATGCTTTTCCTCCTACATTTTAATTATATCACATAAATAATTGTTTTTAGTCGAATTATACATTAAAAATTTTTAAAGAAGTTTCAGTTTTGTTTTATCTCACTTATAACATAATTAAATTGTGAAATATCTTCGGGACTGCTAACTTTACAATTTTCAAATTTTCCTTTATCAAGTGGTTCTCCATATGGTTTCCATTCTATTTCATGCTCGCTGACAAATTTTATAGGTTCTTTACATTGTTTAGTAGTTTCTTCTGAAGCCTTATCAGACCACTTTAAATTTTTATTAGTTTCAATTTTTGGACCTTTAATAACAAAATCATTATAATAACAGTCTCTACTAGGTCCTTCCCAATAACATTTATCATTAGTTAACATAATTGCATAGCCACTACCAAATTTAATATTATCTTTGCTATTTTTTTTAATATTCTCACGAATATCCTCAATTCTTTTAATATCATATAAATATTTATAACAATTTATATCATGTGCCGAATGATTTTTCAAAGTAAATTCATAACCATTGTCATCATATTTTAATTCATTCTTACTATCACTATTGCCTCTAGTTTTATATTTTAATTCAAATGGATACCATATCCCTTTAACAATAACTAATATATCAATATACATAGATTTATCGCCAATTTTATAATAATATTCTGGTAAAATTCTATATTCACCTTCTTTATACCTTTCAGCTAAATAATCTTTAATACAATTAATTAATTCTAGTTGAAAATCAGCTTCTGAGCAAAATATTGGTCTTTCTCCTGATAAATCTTTCATTATTTTCCCTACTTTATTTTTATTAAATACACAATCCATATACAACTACTCCTCTATAACAAATTATAGTATCAATATAACATATTTTTATCTCCAAATAAACTTTCTTTAATAAAAATCTAAACTTTATTTTTTAATATTAAAATGTTATAATATGCATGTATAGTTATAAATGGCTATTAAGAAGGTATAAATATGCTTAAAAAATTAAATAATAAATTAAAATTTTTAATATTATGTGTTTTTCTATTAATAATTTCTATTACTATTATAATTATAAATGGGAAAACTTGTATTGTAAAATTTAATAATATAGATAGTTCTTATAATATAAATGATTTAATTGTTGAAACTTCTAAAGATGACGAGAGCATTAAATTGGAAAATAAAGAATTTAAAAATGGTACTCTTTCTTTAAAGCTTAAAGCTATTAAACCAGGTAAAACCTATATAACTATTAGAAGTGAAGACGAAAGTTTTTATGATATAATCCCCATTTATGTTCATA
This sequence comes from uncultured Bacilli bacterium, assembly GCA_947595345.1. Classification (GTDB taxonomy): domain Bacteria; phylum Bacillota_I; class Bacilli_A; order RF39; family UBA660; genus RUG591. The sequence continues at coordinate 13,732 of CANQEQ010000013.1, forward strand.
AATTAGGAGTTATAACTACAAGTAGTTACTTTGGTAATTGTAATGGTAGTATTTGTATACCTATATCTATTATAATTATTCTTACTTATCTATTATATTTAATCATTAAAACTTATAAAAAAAGTATGAAAGAAACTATTTATCAATATAAAAATATAGCTTATTTAGGTATCATTATATTCTTATCATTTATTTTATTAAATCAATTCTTTACAATTTTTAATTATGAAGGACTTATTCATACAATAAAATCAATTACTGAAACAAGTTATAATTTTTCAACTACATTGCTACCTATTGCTCTTATAATTTCTATTTTAATTAGTATAAGTAATATTGTTTTAATAAAAAAAGAAGGTTTTAAATTTAAAAATATTTTAGGATTAATGTTAAACATAGGATTTTATATTATAACTTTTTTTCCACTTATCTTAAATAATATATTGCAATCTGCTGTTTGGATAGATGTTCACAATGAACAAGGAATAGCTTTATATGTTCAAGAATTTGTAAATCTTTCAGTCTATGCGATAATTTCCTATATTGAATGTATTTTACTTAGTACTATTATCTTACAAATTAAAGCAACGAAAGATAAATCTCAATTAAATAAAGATTTTATCTTAATACTTGGTTGTATGATTAAAAAAGATGGAACTTTACCAAATTTATTAAAAGGAAGAGTTGATAAAGCTATAGAATTTAGAGAACTTCAAAAGAAAGAAACTGGAAAAGATTTAATATTTGTTCCATCAGGTGGAAAAGGTACGGATGAAGTAATATCAGAATCTTTAGCCATGAAAAATTATTTACTATCAAAAGGCATTAAAGAAAAAAATATTTTAATGGAAGATAAATCTTCAAATACTTTTGAAAATATTAAATTTTCTTATAACTTAATTAAAAATAAAAAAGATAAGGCTAATATTATTGTATCTACAACTAACTATCATATTTTTAGAGCAGGTATTATTGCTACTAAACAAAATATTCCTGTTGAATGCATTGGAGCTAAAACTAAAACTTATTTTTGGATAAATGCTTTTATTAGAGAATTTATTGCTACTATTTATTCTGAAAAAAAGAAACATATTTTAGTTATAAGCTTAATAATCATTATAGCCTTAATCATGATTATCATATTATATCTATCTAAAATCATTTAATCTTAACTTCTTTTTTTACTTTTACTTTAATCTTAAAATAATTAAATATAAAACTCATTATAGTCTTAAATTAACTATAATGGGTATTTTTATATTTTTTAGATAAAAAAAGAAGTGATAACATTATATCACTACTTAAAATTTAAAAACTTGTTTACTCTCCTGTTACTTGCTTAGAACCAACATTAACTCTTGAAGTGAAAACTTTATTCATATATTCATTTCCAGCATTTTCAGCTAACCAAACTTTTACTTTAAAATTAGCTTTCCCTTTAACTCCTAAATTACCTTCAGAAATTATATTATCTTGACTTAAAAGTTTAACTTCTCCATAACCTGCATCGTCTTTATTAACGGAATATCTTATAACATCTTTAAAAGCTGGATTAGTTGAAGTCTCCTCTATTGTAACCTTATAATCAGATTCAAATTCTCCAGTATTTACAATTGTAAATTCTAAAGCATCTTTACTTTTTAATCCCTCTTCATCAGTCATAGGATAAGCATTTTCTACATTTAAGGCATTTGTTTCGCTATCTTCAAAAGTAATTTGTAAAAGTCCAACTTCCATAATATAAGCATTACCATACTCTTTTGTTCTTAAAAGGGCATAACTTGTTCCCATTAAAGCAACAGCAGCCACCATTATCATAAAAAGTGGCAAAAATTTACGAAATGGTCTATATTTCTTACTCATATATTCCTCCTATAATAAATTGTAGCAAACTATCTCAAATTTTACAAGATAGTTTGCATTATTTAACAGTTAATTCTACACGCATACGTTTTTCATTAACTCTTTTAAAGACATATTTACTAGTATTTATCTTAGAAAAATCTGTATAAGCTATATCAACTAGTTCTCCATAAAAAGTTTTATTGTTTGAAGTTGTTTTAATGTAAATTGCATAATTACCGGTTGGTAATTTACTTAAATCTAAACTATTTTTATACCAAGCTCTAGTTTTATCTTTGTTATCACTTAAAGCCATAGTTACTTTATAAGGTCCATTATCAATATAACCTAAATTGTAATTAAATCTTTCAAATGTATCCGTATTTTCAAAAATAATTTCTCGTTTTACATCATCATTTTTAGAATAACTTACTCCAAAATTATGACTTGTTCCCATAATACTTAAAGTTGTATTTTTTAAACTAAAATCTGTAAAGAAATTATACATAGCATCATAAGTTTCAGGAACATCATAACTAATTAAACCTTTATCTCTTATAAGCATTACTAAAGGACTACCAGCATAACTATAATCTATTTCAAAAGAATAACCCCTATTTCCTACTGCAACCCGTCTTGGCATAGTTTGATAAGCAATATTTGTAAAATTAGTCTCCGTTTTCTTTCCAGTATCTCTATTGTAAGCTAAAATTGTAATTGTATAATCACCTTCAGGAAGTTCACTTAAATCAACATTTCCTTTAAACCAACCATCTGAATAATTATATACTTTATCATCATCTAGACTATTTACTTCATAAGGATAATCTTTATAATCTCCCATTTTATATGTATATTTCTTATTAGTTTTTTGATTTATAAAGTTTAACTTATGGTCAAGATTAGTATTATTCATTTTCTTAACCCCTAAGAAGCCTTTAAATTCAAAGATATTACCACTTACTTGTTTTAAAGATTCATAGATAAATAAACTATTTCCAACTGTATAATCTTTTACATAAACTTTAATTGCTTTTGTTGTTTTAAGGCCAGCTGAATCAGTTACTTCATAAGTTACATCATAAGTTCCTATAACATCAGGGTTAACGGTATTCTTAGTTACTTGAATACTCTTTGTTAAATTACCATCTTCAGCATCAGTTGCTGTTACTCCTGTTAAAGGATTATAAGTTGAATTTAGATAAATTGTTTTATTACTAGCATTAATAACCGGAGCTTGATTTAATTTATTTAAAGTATAAGTTAAAGTTCCTTTACTACTTGAAACATTAGTATTAATCCAAGCTAGGGTATTATTAGCACCATAATAAATTTGTAACCATAAATCTTTATTATAGGTTTGTTTATTAACTATAACTGAGAATGTATCTGTATAAACACTACCTAAAACACTACCACCAGGTTTATTATAAACATTTAAGTAATCATTATCTTTAACAAGTGTTACTTTTAATAAATCTTTATCTGTAAATGTTATATTACTAGCACTTACCCAACGACGTTGATTTTTAGTATAGTCACTATTAACAAGATAAGCAACTGCTTTATTATCAAGTTTTGCTTCCATATAAATTGGTGTTAAATTACCTTTTTTAATTGTTACACCACTTGAAATTGTTAAAGTACTTGTATCATAAAGTGTAGAATCCTTACTAATTACTCCAACCTTTGGTGTATAGTTTGAACTACTAGCATATTCTGTATAAGTATAATTCTTTTCAGCAATTGAATTAGGATTTACATATTTACCACTTTTACTAGTATTAATTTTATCAATAAAAGTTGAATTAACATAAACATAAGAATTCCAATTGTAATAAGTTGAAGCACTACAACCTTGAATTCCAGTTCTTCCGGAATTTAAGTTAGGGTCAGCCATTATTTTATACCAAGTTGTATTTCCATTATATGAGTCTCCTTTAACTTCATCTAAAATAATAACCGGAATATTTTTATAATTTAACATAAAAGGAATAGCACTACTCAAGTTAGGTTCTTTTCTTGTATTGATTTCATCAATATTAGTAATTCCTAATTGATAATAATTGTAATCTTGAAAGCCATTGTACTTATCAAATTTATAGTAATAATTAGCAGCTTTCTCTCCCCAATATGGGTCACTGGCATATTTAATATTCATACCACTACTCTTAGTTCCCATATTAGAACCCCGATACCTTGAATCTTTAGGATTAGCATAACCACAATTAATATAACCATTAGCATGTCCTATAATACTTTGATAAGCATCTAAATAACCAGTAGCTGATGCAAAAGGTGAAGAATCATAAGCTGAATGTCCAAATAAATTATTTTTTTGAACAGCAATATTACTTTGTCCATAAGAAGACTCATTTATTGATAAGGAAAGCATTAAAATAGCATTAGCTCCATATAAATTTTCACTTGATTTAAAATAAATACCTGCTCCGAATAAATGAGAATAATGTGTTATTGTTTTTTTTCCATAAATTGTTCCTTGAAATCCTAATCCATTTTTTAAATAAGCATCTATATCATCACTAGTATAACTAGAACGAGACCTATGTGGTAAATACATGTAATAATTATAGTAAGGTGCATTTTTATTAACAGCTCTATTATGGGAATTAGCTTTATAATCTTCAACCATATCACTTAATTTAGTATAAAAATAATGACCATCTTGACTATAATATTTTCCAACTGCTAATTGACTAGGCTTTTTATCAATTGCTCTACTACTTTGAGTTATTGAAGTTTCTATATTACCTGAATAATAATGCACAACTTCACTGCTTGTTATTTGATAATAACTTGAATGTATAACAAAATTTAAAGGTACAATTATATAATAACCATCTTTAATCCAACCAGCTACTCCATTAGAATAAACTTTTATAGCATGATTAGAATAATTAAGTTCCAAGAAAACTCCATCACTAGCACCATATGCTGAATTATGATTCATATAACCAATACTTGTTTTTAAACTACTACTTGAATAATAATTTGTATTAGTATCACTTGACTTAACTCCTAAATAAACTAAAGCTTCTTTAGCATCAATTATTCTAGTTGTACTACCACTTCTCTCTAAGATTACAAGGGTTGTATCAGTTTCTTTATTCATAGCTGCTTTAGCTTCGTCATAAGTGTTATAACAAGCTTTTTTAGTTAATGATTTATTAGAATTAGCTGTTGCAAGTTCAAACTTAGAACATACATTACGTGATTTAATTTCAGAACTTGTTAAAGCTTTTGTATTTAAAGTGCAAGAAAACATAAGAATACTTATAAATAAAATTAAATATTTCTTCATTTTCTCACCTTCTTTATTTTCTATATAATAATTATATCAAAAAAAATAAAGTCGGAGTAAATTAGTGTTAACCATATTGTAAAATTTTGTAAATTTATATTTAATTTAAAAGATATATCCTTTGTTATTTAAGATATATCTTTCACTCTATTTTCTTTTATTTTTTATTTTATTCTTACTATTCTCTTTCATTACCTTAATTAACTTGCTAATTTTACTGTATATGGGTCCTCCATTGTGCCATTTCCTCCAGCTAATAAAACATCTGATTTTAAATTTATGACTGCACGTAGTCCTACATCAGAACCTGCAACCCAATAATGAACAATCTCGCCAGTAGGATAAACTCTAAATATGGTGGCCTGGGCGTAAGATACCATAAAGAAATAAGGCGACATTGTCCAATAAGTAGCTCCGGTTTTTAGATAATATCTTTCATTTTTAATATCAAATAAACCTCCTGCTAATGCGACTTCGTCTGCAGTTATTAATCCTATTGGCTTTTCTAATTTTTTGTTGCCTTTGCCAGAACTTCCTTTTGCACTGAATAAATCAGCTGTATTTTGACATACAAGACTGGCTGATTTTTTATTATAATTTCTATCATATGCACCATAATATGTAAATGGCACTAAAGAGAAGCCATCTCCATTCCCCACCTGTGTTGATAACGTTCTATCATTACAAAATGTACCGCCAGTATTTATATATTTATCAGCAGTTTTACCAGTTTCATTTGCAGTTGCTAGTTTTGTTGTATACCAATTTTCAAGTTGTGTTTTTACATTACTACTGGCTGTATCTAATCTTGTATTTGCATAACTAGTTGAATTATAACTCCAATAGTAAGCTTGGATACTTGCAGCTGAGTTAACCTTAATAATTTCAATTAGAAATTGACATATTCCATCCGCTGATGTTTGTCTACATGTATATTTATAACCTTCACTTAATTTATTATTATCATTCCACTCAGTAAATGTACCTTGATAATCGGCACCGCTTAGTTTAAATGTTTTAGTACTGGCATCTGAAGTATAGCCTGTTCCAAAATAATATTTTTGATTTGCAATTATATCCATATAGTTAGCTTCTTCACTCTTAACTGGAGTTTCAGAGAAATTTTCTCCATACATATAACCCACATAAGTTGGACTTGCATACCTTAAGTTGTATGCAACTCCAGCTCCAGTTACTGAAGATGCATCCATTTCTATCGCATTAGCATGGTCTCCATTATAAATAAGTCTTATGGAGCCATCTCCATTTATTCTTATTATTTTCCAGTAAAAACCTCCAAACTTAACATTGTTGTTTTCTACTGCTCCTCTATAATAATAGGTATCTCCATCGTTGTCAGTTGTTTTATAAAGTCCAACTTCACTACCTATCGTATTTGCTATTTGATAAGTTCTACTACTTGCTGTTTTTATTGTGTTTCCTTCCATACTAGTTATATGATAAACTGTCCCACATGCTATTCCATAATTAGATGTACCACAAGTCCACTTATCGTTCATAGCACTTGTTAATTGTTGATTTTCTTTTATATTACCACTTAATGTAAACATACCTGTCTCTGTATTAAATGTTACTCCATCTGCATAATTCCATAATTGGTCTTTCCTTTGAGCAACTGTTGCTCCTGGTGTTTCAGCAGTTGCTACATAAGTTATAACTGGTGCCGTCTTTGTTAAATCAGGTTTTCCTTTTTTAGCTATTCCTTCTTTGGCTTCTTCTACTGTATTACTCAATTGTTCAGATACTAATAAGCACTCTGCAAAGTTAGAAAAGCCATTGTTCTTACAATA
>CANQEQ010000014.1 GCA_947595345.1 uncultured Bacilli bacterium
GGGGTATTCTTGATAGTAAAGCTTATTTAGGTGAAGAGTTATGGAATGAATTACTTGTTAAGAATAATTTACAAGAAAAAGATTTAGTTAGTAATTATGATTTAATAATTCATTTACAAACAGTAGCAGCTGATGTTAAGAATAAGTATAATACAACAACTAATGTAGCGAGATTTGAAGACCCTGATAATGCAATTGATGTAGATAAAAAAACATTTGAAGCATGGAAAGATAGTAAGAATTTTAGAGTTGTTGAAGCAACTGAGGTTATAGAAGAAAAAGTCAGTCAAGTTCTTAATATAATTCATAATTTCTTAGATACCAATGAAAAATAAAATAAGGTAATGAAAATTACTTTATTTTTTTGTATAAATTGTTTTTTGATGTTAAAAATATAAGTGAATAAGTTAAAAAAAAAAAAAAATCGTTCAGTCAACTGAACAATTTTACAAAAAATGAAAAATTGTTCAGTTAAGTGAACAAAAATGTTGACTAATTGAAAATTGTTCAATATAATTATAACAAGAGGTGGTTTATATGATTAATCGCGAACATTATTTAAAACAAATTAGAGGTTTTTATGATACGGATTTGATTAAAATAATAACTGGAGTTAGGCGATGTGGAAAATCTATTATTTTAAATCAAATAATGGAAGAAATAGGTAAAAAAACTAAGAATATTATTTATCTTAACTTTGAAGATGAAAGTGTAATATCTAATATTTATAATTCTAAAAAATTACTAGAATATATTGAGAAAAATAGAAAAGAAGGTAAATGTTATATATTTTTAGACGAAATTCATGAAGTTACTGACTGGAATTTAGCTGTAAAAACTTTAAGATTACATAATAATTCAGTGTTTATTACAGGTTCAAATTCTAAGATACTTTCAAAAGAATACACCTCAGCTTTCAGTGGTAGGTATGTATCTTTTAGAATAAGACCTTTTGTTTATAAAGAAATATTAGAATATGCTAAAGAATTAAAAAAAGAATTTAGTATTACTGATTATCTTATTTGGGGAGGATTTCCTAAAAGATTTGAATTTGATGCTAATGATATGCTTATATATTTAAGAGATTTAAACGAGTCAATAATTGTAAAAGATTTAATTATGAGATTTAATATTAAAAATGAAGAATTATTTAAAAGAATAGTTAATTATGTATTATTGTCTAATTCAAGAATATTCTCTTCAAGAGGAATAGAGGGCTACTTAAAAAATGAACATATAGAAGGTTCTATAAACACTATAATTAAATATTTAGGTTATTTAGAGCAAGCTTTTGTTATTAATACTATACAACCATATTCTTCAAAAACCAAAAATGAATTATCTTATTACTTTAAGATTTATGATGAAGATGTTTCTTTTAATTCCCTTAGATGTTTGAATAATAGATATGATTTAACTCATAATTTAGAAAATATTGTTTATAATGAACTTATATATATGGATTATAATTTGAAGGTTTTAAGTAAAACAGAAGAAGATAAAGAAATAGATTTTATTGCCTTTAAAGATGGTAAGGAATATTATATTCAAGTTGCTTATAGTGTTGAAGATAGCAAAGCCTATGATAGGGAATTTGGAGCTTTTAGTACTATTGACAATTTACATAAAAAAATATTAATTACTAATGACGATATTGATTATTCTACAAGTACAGTTACACATATTAAATTAAAAGATTTTTTACTTTTAAACTCACTTGAAGATATTTAATTTTTTAAAATAAAAAGAACTATATAAAGAAATATTCTACATAGTTCTTTTAATATAATATATTTAATTTCATTTTAAGCATCATAGGAATATTCAATGCTTATTATACTATTATCTTCAATTATAAATTTTAAACTAGTTTTATCAATTTTATAAGCATATAAATTATCTTCTTGTTGGTAATTATCTCCATATTTACTAATTAAGTCTTCTTTAGTATCACCTATCTTGATACCTTCATTTGTTGTTATTTCATTATCTAAAAAGTAAATTGAATAAATTTTATCTTTCTCACCATCTGGGAAAGTAGTTAATTCAAAGTGTTCATATGTGTAGGTTTTATCAAGACCTTCAAAGGCACAGCTTGCAACTTCTGAATAATCAAGAGGTTCCCCGATTTCTTCTTTTTTAAATTCTTCTCCTAATACTAAATTTTTATTGTTGTATGAGAAAGTATAAGTAGTATTCTCTTTACTTTCTTTATTTTTATTTTCTCCACAGCCAGTTGTTAATAAAATTATAATAAATATAGCTATAAATATGTTAATTGTTTTTTTCATAAATTCACTTCCTTTATAAGTTTATTATAATCCTTTAATTTTTGATTGTAAATATTACTTACTTCTTTATTATTTCTATAATCGGTTAAATTATAATTTTCTTTTAAGATATTTGCAAAGTATTTAGATAGTTTAGTTGCACCATATAAATTTAAGTGAAGTCCTCCATCATAAGTATCTGTTTGATAATCAAGACCAATTAAATCTTTCATATCAAGTAAATTATAATAGTTAATATTATTTTTTAAGGCAAAGTCTTTAATTTGTTCTTCGTATTCATCGTACCAATAAGGGTAAAGAGAAGGGGCTTTAATTAGTATTAATTTAATATTATTTTCTTTGCATAAGTCAGTTATTTTTTGTAAATATTCATAGTTTTCACTCTTGAAAGTATAATTGGCTAAAGTTTTTTTAGTTGGAAAACTTGTATAAGGTTTAATATTTTTATTAACTAAGAAGCCATTAAAAGAATTAGTTTTATTTTTAAATAAATAAGTAAAATCTTCACTTGTTAATTTACTAAATCTTGAGTGATAACGAAGAATAGGGAAGATATATGATAAAAAATTTTCTTCACTTGTCATTGAAGTATTAATTAAATTAATTTTTTCTTGGCTCCATTTCATATCGTCTAAGATAAGTCTATTATAAGCTTCATTTTTTTGATTTTCATCTTCTCGCATAGAATTAACATTAAAAACAACGACTTTAGGTATTTCATATTTTAAGGTTTCTTTTAATATATAGTAAGACTGATTAATTAATTGTTGAGAGTTTCCTCTTACATAGGAAGTAATTCCAGCTTCTTCATATAAAACCATTGGGGAAAAATTAGCATATACTTCACAGTCACCTAAGAATATTACTTCATGGTTTTTTGTTTCTTTATAGTATTCTCTAGTTAAACTTCCTTCTCTTAAAGTTTCACTGTATTTAGGTTTAACTAATTGATTTAAGAGGCAAAAAAGTAAAATAAATATTATGATTATTAAAATTGATTTTGTATATTTCATAATTCCTCCTTAAAATTTACTATAAATAAAGTCATTTACTTCAAATCCTAAACCATATACTCCAAATAATAAAATAACAATAATTAATGAACAAACTATAAAAGTTTTAAATTCTAACTTAGAATTTTTAATCTTTTTATTAAATTTTTCTTTATTGAAATCATAATAGAATAGGGTAATAACAGATATTACTAAAAGAATAATATTTATAATATCTAATCCTAAAGATAATATATTTTTAAATAAATCAACGTAGTTAAAAGTTGTAAAGATACTAATAAACATATAAAAAGGTTTAGTAAAATCTTCATTATAGATAAAGAATATCCAAAGAAGTGATATTAAAATAAAAGTTATAATTTGATTTATAGTTTTAGATTTAGTTTTAAATAAACTACTAAAAGCAACTAAAATACCATTGAAAAGTCCCCAAAATATATAATTTACACCATGCCAAAAGCCAGATACTAAGAAAGTTAAAATAACATTTATTTTTTGTCTTAATTTAGAACATCTATTTCCACCAAGAGGAATATAAATATAATCTCTTAACCAAACTCCAAGGGCTATATGCCAACGGTTCCAAAATTCTTTAACACTTAAAGATTTAAAAGGAACATCAAAGTTTTCTTTTAATTTAATATTAAACATTCTTGAAATACCAAGAACTATATCAATTCCCCCTGAAAAATCACAGTATAGGAAAATTGAATATAAAATACAAGCTAAAATGACGAAAGAACCTTCGTAAGAATTAATTTTAATAGTATTAATAATAATCCATATTCTATTAGCAATTACAAATTTTTTAAATAAACCAAATAATATTCTTAATATTCCAATTTCTAGATTTTCTTTTTTTAATTTTAATTTCTTAGAAATTTCTTTATTAAAATCTTCATATTTAGTAATAGGTCCTATAAAAATATAAGGAAAATAAATAACATAAAGGAAGTATTTAAAGAAATTAGTTTCTACTTTGATTTTTCCTTTATATACATCTATTAGATAAGAGATAATCATTAGAGTATAGTAAGATATACCAAGAGGTATAAATATATTTTTTAAGTTTGAAACATCTAGAAATTTAAAGCATAAGTATAAGCTTAGGTTTAAAAATATAGCAAGGAATAAAATTAATTTTTTATGTTTACCATTTAGGTATTTAGAAAGAATAAAACTTGTAATTGTACTAAAAAGTAAATATATTATACCTAATTTACCAAAGATAAGATAACTAATAATGCTTAAGATTAGTAATAAAATTTTCATAAATCACCTATTCAGCTTTAGGCCATTTTGAGTGGTCCCAGTCTCTACCTTGTAAATGTGCAAGTCTTTCAGCATCCGTTGCAGCACTTATCATAGAATGATAATTTCCAGGAGTTGCATCACTATGACGCCATACACCATTTATTTTAACTAAAAGCCAATAATGTGACCTATCAGTTGTATAAATTAATTGGGTTTGATAACCAGCTTTAGTTAATAATCTTTGATATATTTTAGCATGAACTATACAATTTCCAGCTAAATTAGTTAATCCATACCAAACTGGGTCATTTCCACCAGCATTAGCATTATATTTAATATGTTTAATTATATATTGTCTTATTTGTTCATAGTTACTACTACCAATTTTAGCATAAAAAGCATTAACTTTATTAGTAGTATCACTGGCATCATGATTAACAGTTATTTTTCTTCTTACAGTAGTTTTATTTCCAGATTTATCAACAGCTGTATAAGTAGCATAATAAGTACCATAATGATTAGTATTGACACTACTAGAGGTTACACTAAAAGAAACTTGACCATCTTTATTATCAATAGCCTTAACTCCATTATAGAAGTTAATTTTAGTATATTTATTAACTGTCATATTATAAAGTCCACTTATAGTAGGTCCAATTGTATCTTTTTTAATAGTAAGTACAGCTTTCTTTTCTACTTTATTATCATGTTCATCAATAGCTTCAATTATAATATCTTGATTTCCAAGTTTACTATAATCAATTTCTGTTTTCATTTTAACTTCAAATTTAGAAGCATCAGTTACACTTTTTATAAAATCGTCTTTTGATTTAATTTTTTGGTCATTCCAAATAGAAACATTTTTTAAGACTAAATCAGGAGCTTTAGTATCATCAACTTTTATTTTAGTTTTAAAATCAATATTGTTTAAATGGCTAATAATTTCATATTCTCCAATTCCTTGTTCATTTATTTTATCAATATCTTCTTGACTTACATATTCAGAATGAGTAGTATCATATAAAATATCAGCTTTAGTTAATTTCTCTCCAAGTTCTTTAAAGACATAAGATTTAGCAATTGAAATTCTAAGACGACAAGTTTTACTAGTTTCATTATTATATGAGTCTCTTACAATTACTTTAACATAGTAATCTTTATAATCAGTAATTTCTGGTTCTTTTTCAATTAAAACTTCCATTTCTGAAATATCTTCTTTAGATTTTATAAAGTCTTCAGGATTTATTTTATAATCAATATTTTCATAGATATCTTGAAATACAACTTTAGGTTTAGTAGTATCTTTAATTTCTAATTTAACTTTTTTAACTTTATCTTTTATTTTAATTTCAATTGTATAATTGCCAACTTTACTTAAATCAATTTCTTTAATATCAGTTAGTATTTTAGCATCTTTATTAATTACAGTTTTCTTCTTATAAAAATCACTTAATGTTATTTCTTTAGTACCAGCTTCAATTTGAACTTTATCTAAAAGTCCATAGTTTAAGAAAAAATAAATAGTTCCTGTTATAACTAATAGAATAATTATACCAAGAAGAATATAGAAAATCTTATAAAAAATATTTAATTTAAAAACTTTAGTAAATTCTTCTTTATAAGTATTTTCTTTGATATTATTATCATATTTAAGAACAATATTTTTTCTTTTTAATAATTTTACAACTTTATCTTCTACTTTACTTAAATCAAGATTATCCTTATTATCAATTAGATTTATAATTGAATTTTTTTCACCTTTTTTTAATTTCTTAATTTTTTTAGAAACATCTTTAGCAACTTTTTTAATTTGTTTTTTCTCAGCTTTTAGTAATTTTTTAGCTTCTTTTTTTTCTAATTTTTTATTTAGTTTATTTTCCTTAATAGTTTTCTTTTCTTGATTTTTACTTATTTCTTTTTTAGTTAATTTAGTATTATTTATTTTACTTTCTTTACTTTTAATTTTAGTATCAGTTTTTTTATCTACTTTATTATCTATTTTATTATTTTTCTTACTTACAACTTTTTTAGAATTAGTTTTTAGATTTTTATTATTATTTTTAGAATAATTTTTTTTATTCTTATTAGTTTGTTTCTTTTTAGAATTATTGTTTGTTGTTTTAGAATTTTTCTTTTTATTATTCGTTTTCATAATATCTCCTAACTTCATTCATATTCTATTATATATCAAATTAGGTTATATATAAAAGTTTTAAATGCAATTTTTTTAATTTTTTTTAATGTATATTTTATATCAGTTTCAAAATATGAAAAAGAGTTTATAATTATAAATACAAGTGATGTCTTTAAAACAAATTTCTTAATACTTGCTAAATTTAGTAAAAAATGGTATAATATGTGAGGTTTTTGGAGGGGTTAATATGAATAATCTGGATAATATTTATCAAGACTTTGATAGTAGTTTAGATAAAAGAATAGAGGAATTTTTAGAAAGACATGTTATGTATTCTGAGACTTCTAATCCTTATGTAGATTTTTCAGATATTATAAGAGAAGAGTTTAATGATTCAGAGATAGATTATATTTTAACTTATTTAAAAGAAAAAGGAATTGATTATATAATGTATAAAGAGGATATGACTCCTAGTGAAAGAATATCTGAGTTTAGGTATTTCAATAAACCTGAGGCATCTTATACTAATTTAATTAAAGCAAAAGCATTAGATAGTAAAAGAGCTAGAAAATTATTTTTAGAATATTATAGAACTAAAAAGGCTGATGTTAAAAAAGAGTTGATTTTAGGACATATTAGATTTCTTAATTATGTTTTTGTAAAAGAATTAAGAGTACATAATATGGAAATGTTTAATAATGAATTATATAGTTATGGTTTATATGGCTTAATTAAAGCTATAGAAAACTTTAATCCTACTTTAGGAATAGATTTTAGAATATATGGTTATTCAGTTATAGTTGGTTATTTAAAAAAATATAATGGTAAAAAAATCGGTTTAGATTTATTAATTGAAAACTTTTTAATTGCTAAAGAAATTATAGAAGATGCTTTTAATTTAAAACTTGAAACTTCTTTTTGGATACTTGATTATATATTAGATTATATGGTTAGTAATTATATGATTAAAGAAAGTGATGTAGAAAAAGCTAGGGTTAAGATAATTAACTTTTTAAGTAATAATTATGCTACTTTAAGAGAAAAATTTAAGGAAGAAGATAACCGAGAATTATATCATGACATTGACCTTTCTATTTTAAAATCTAAATTAGAAGAAAGATTAGAGACCATATCAGATAAAGAAAGACAAGTTTTAGAATTAAAGTCAGGAATTAATGGAAAATATTGCAAAGGTTATAGAGCAATTGCTTCAGAAATTGGTTGTACTTTTCAGTCAATTGGGTGTGTAATGAAGCGAGGACTTAATAATATAAGAAGAAATTGTAATGCTTTAAATCCTTATATTTATGAAGAAGGATTTGAAAGTGTTAAAACTTATAGCAAACCTAGAATATAATATAATGTAAAAAATACAAAAAAACTTGTAAATTTATTTATTATTTGATAAAATGTAAGTAATTTAACAAAGAAGTTTAGTTTAAGTATTAATTTTATTTAAGAGAGTTAGTGGTCGGTGCAAACTAATATAGTTAATATGGAAGTTACATAAATGGAGTTAAAACGTTAATCGCGTTAAGATAAAGAGTGTAAGTTATTACAAAAGTAAGGTGGTACCACGGTTTTGTCGTCCTTAGTTGTAATAACTTTTTATTTTTAAGGAGGAGAATATGACTTTATTTGAAGAATTAAAATGGCGTGGACTAATTAAAGATATTACTAGTCCGGAACTTGAAGAAAAATTAAATCAAGGAGGAATGACTTTTTATATTGGAACTGACCCAACAGCTGATAGTATGCATCTTGGACATTTATCAAGTTTTCTACTACCCAAAAGGTTAAAAGATGCCGGACATAATCCGATTTTATTAGTAGGTGGAGGAACAGGATTAATTGGAGACCCTAAAGCAACAAGTGAACGGGATATGAAAACTAAAGAAGAAATCATGAAAAATTATGAAGGTTTAAAAAAACAAGCTGAGGAGTTATTTGGCTTTGAAGTTGTTAATAATTTAGACTGGTATAATGATATTAACATGATAGATTTTTTAAGAGATTATGGTAAATATTTTACAATTAATTATATGCTTGATAAAGATATTATTAGAAGACGTCTTGAAAGTGGTATTTCCTATACAGAATTTTCATATATGATTTTACAAGCTCTTGACTTCTTACATTTACATAAAACTCGTGGTTGTTCTTTACAGGTTGCCGGAAGTGACCAATGGGGAAACATTACAGCTGGTGTTGATTTAATTAAAAAAGCAACCGGAGATACTGTATATGCCTTTACAATGCCTCTTGTAACAGATAGTCATGGTGTTAAGTTTGGAAAAAGTGAAGGTAATGCTTTATGGTTAGACAAGAATAAAACTTCTTCTTATGAACTATATCAATTCTTTTTAAATGTTGAAGATAGTATGGTAATTGATTATTTAAAGATTTATACTTTCTTATCTAAAGAAGAAATTGAGAAATATGCAGAAGTTAATGCTAATGAACCTCATTTAAGACTTGCTCATAAGAAGCTTGCTGAAGAAGTTATAACATTTTTACATGGTCACGAAGAATACGAAAAAGCTGTTCATATAAGTGATGCCTTATTTAAAGGTAATATTAAAGAGTTATCTGAAGAGGAATTAATTGATGCTTCTAAAAATATGGATAGTTATGAACTTTTAGAAGATAAAGATTTAGTTAGTTTATTAGTTGAAGCTAAAATTGTAAGTAGTAAAAGAGAAGCCAGGGAATTTATAAGTAATAATTCTATTTCAATTAATGGTGATAAAGTAAATGATTTAGAATTTGTTGTAAGTAAGTCTGAAGCTCTATATAATAAATTTACAATTATTAGAAAAGGTAAAAAGAAATACTATGTTATTAAGCATAGTTAAGATATAAAAAGCTAGAAAACTAAAATTAAGTTAAAAAAATCTTGATTTTTAAAGGAAACTTTGTTATTATTAGTTGTAAGCAAATGCGAAAGACGGAGTAAATTGAGATTTTAAGAGAGTCTATGGTTGGTGCAAATAGATAAATTAAAGTTTATTCAAATCACTTTCAAGTGCTATTTATGGATAAGATAAATACGGTAATGCGTTATAATATTAAGAATTTAGTATCTAATATACTAGATTGAATTAAGGTGGTAACACGGTTTTTCGTCCTTTGGAAAATCGTGTTTTTTATATTTTAAGGAGGATATATGTTTAGAGAATTAGAGCATAAGAAAAGAAGTGAAGTAGAGAGTTCTATAAGTGAATATTGGGAGAGAATTAAAATACTTGATAGGTGTATTGAAACAAGAAAGAAGCCTTTTGTTTTCTATGATGGACCTGCAACTGCTAATGGATTTCCTGGATTACATCATATGGTTGCTAAATTTTTAAAAGATAGTTTTTGCAAATATAAAACAATGCAAGGCTATAAAGTTTTAAGAAAAGTTGGTTGGGATACGCATGGTTTGCCAGTTGAAGTTGAAGTTGAAAAGACTTTAGGATTTAAAAATAAAAATGATATTGAAAAATATGGTATTAAAGAATTTAATGAAAAGTGTCGGGAAATAGTATGGAAAAATGAAAAAGCTTTTTCAGATTTAACTACTAAAATGGGACAGTTTATAGATTTGAAAGAACCTTATGTTACATATGATAATAATTATATAGAAACAGAATGGTATATTTTAAAGAAATTTTTTGATGAGGGTTTATTTTATGAAGGTGTTAAGATAGTTCCATATTGTACTAGATGTGGAACTGTCCTTGCTTCTCATGAAGTTGCTCAAGGTTATAAAGAGATAGAAGCTCAAACTGTAATTGTTCCAATGAAAAAGAAGGATGAAGATGCTTACTTTTTAGCTTGGACAACTACGCCTTGGACTTTAATTTCTAATGTTGCTTTATGTGTTAATCCGGAATATGATTATGTTAAAGTAGAAAGTAGAGGCTCTAAATTTATTTTAGCTAAATCTTTAGTTTCTAAAGTTTTAGGTGATGATGTTAAGATTTTAGAAACATACAAAGGACGCGACTTAGAGTATATGGAATATGAACAATTAATTCCATCACTTAAAGTTAATAAAAAAGCTTTTTATGTAACCCTTGCTGATTATGTTACAGCAGAAGACGGAACTGGTATAGTTCATATAGCACCAGCTTTTGGTGAGGACGATTCTAAAGTTGGTAAACAATATGATTTGCCATACTTAAATCCTGTTGGTGAGGATGGTAAATATACAGAAGGATTATGGAAGGGTATAAGTGTATTTGATGTTGACCTTGAAGTAATTAAATACTTAAAAGAAAATGATAAATTATTTAAAAAGCAAAAAATAAAACATAATTATCCACATTGTTGGAGATGTAATACACCTTTACTTTATTATTCTAAGCCGAGTTTTTATCTTGAAGTTACTAAGTTAAAAGATAAGATAATTGCTGCTAATAAGAAAGTTAATTGGTATCCTGACTATGTAGGTGAGAAACGTTTTGAAAATTGGCTTATGAACTTAAATGACTGGGCAATTTCTAGAAGTCGTTATTGGGGAACGCCTTTACCTTTATGGAGATGTGAATGTGGACATGATGAGATGCTCGGTTCAAGAGAGGAACTTGTAAGTAGAGCTATTGAAAAAATTACTCCTAATATAGAACTTCACCGTCCTTATGTAGATGATGTTCATATTAAATGTCCTAAGTGTGGAAAAACAATGACTAGAGTTAAAGATGTAATTGACTGTTGGTTTGATTCTGGTTCTATGCCATTTGCTCAATATCATTATCCATTTGAAAATAAAGAATTATGGGAAAGTCAATTTCCAGCTGATTTTATCTGTGAAGGAATTGACCAAACAAGAGGTTGGTTTTATTCTTTAATTGTTATATCAGTATTCTTAAAAGGTATAGCACCTTATAAAAATGTTTTAGTAAATGATTTACTTCTTGATAAAGAAGGAAAGAAAATGAGTAAGTCTAAAGGAAATATTGTAGAACCATTTACAACTATTGAAAAGTATGGAGCTGATACTGTAAGATTTTATCTTCCTTATGTATCTCCAGTTTGGACACCTTTAAAATTTGATGAAGAAGGTTTAAAAGAAGTTCATTCTAAATTCTTTAATCCTCTTTTAAATACTTATACATTCTTTCAAACATATGCTAATATAGATAATTTAGACCCTAGGGAATTTGATTTGTCATATGACGATTTAGAAGAAATTGATAAATGGTTGCTTTCTAAATATAATAAGTTATTAAAATATGTAACGGAAAGTTATGACGAGTATGATTTGAATAAAGTTGTTAGGGCTTTAGTAACTTTTGTATCTGACGATTTATCAAATTGGTATATTAGACGTAATCGTAATCGTTTTTGGTCATCTAACTTAGATAAAAGTAAAAAGGCTGTTTATAAAACTACATATGATGTCTTATTAGGTCTATCTAAGATAATTGCTCCAATTGTACCTTTTACATCTGAGGAGTTATATAGAAATTTAACGGATTTAGAAAGTGTTCATTTAGCTGATTTTCCAAAATATGACAAAGATTTAATCAATGAGAAAATTGAAGAGAAAATGGATACCGTAAGGGATTTAATTTCTCTTGGTAGAAAAATACGGGAAGATGTAAAAATTAAAGTTAGAGAGCCTTTAAGTGAAGTAATTCTTGATAAGAAGTTAAAGAAAATAATTGGTGACTTGGAAGATTTAATTAAAGAAGAATTAAATGTTAAAGAAATAAATTTTGAAACTAATTTAGAAACATATATTAATTATGAAGTTAAACCTAATTTTAAAGTATGTGGAAAATTATTTGGTTCAAATATAAAAAGTTTAACAGAGTATTTAAAAACTTTAAGTGTAGAAGATATTAATAAAGTTAATAATGGAGAAACTTTAAAAGTTACTTTAAATGATACAGATTATGAACTTAGTGCTGATATGTTAGATATTAGAGTTAATTCTAAAGAAGGTTATAATACCGGAATTAGTAATAATTTATTTATAATTTTAAATACTACTTTAACTGAAGATTTAATAAATGAAGGAATTGCTCGGGAGTTGATTAGTAAAGTTCAACAATTAAGAAAAGCTCGGGACTTCAATATAACCGATAGAATATATATTTACTATTACAGTGAAAATAATTTATTAGATAAAATAGAAAAATTTGTAGATTTTATTAAAAAAGAAACATTATGTGATAGTTTAATTTTAGAGAAGAAGACTAGTGAGGTAACTAATCTAAATGGTATAGATGTTTATTTAGATGTTGAAAGAGTTTAAGAAAAAAAGATAGATAATTAGTTAAAATTGTCTATCTTTTTATGATATAATTAATTTATGTGAGGTTTTGATGAATAAAAAAATTAAAAATTTAACAACAGATAATCCAGATTATATATGTGTTTTAAGTTTAGATAAAAAGTTAAGAAAGTAGGTTTATATGGGAACTTTATATATTGTAGCAACGCCAATTGGAAATTTAGGAGATATAACTAAAAGGGCACTTGATGTTTTACAAAGTGTTGATATTATTTTATGTGAAGATACAAGAACATCTAGTCATTTATTAAATTTTTATAGTATTAAGACTAAATTAATTTCTTATCATAAGTTTAATGAAGAAAAAAGAACTGAGGAATTAATTTTAGAACTTAAAAATGGTAAAAATATGGCTTTGATAACTGATGCCGGAACTCCTTGTATAAGTGACCCAGGTAGTATTTTAATTAAGGCTTGTATAAAGGATGGTATTGAAATTTTTTCTCTTCCTGGCCCATCAGCTATAATAACAGCTTTAACTTTATCAGGTCTTACTTTAAATAACTTTGCTTTCTATGGATTTTTAGAAAGAAAAGCTAATTTAAGACTTTCTAAACTAAAAGAGATAGATAAAAATGATATAGAAATTGTCGTTTTTTATGAAGCTCCTAAAAGAATACTAGATACTTTAAAAAGTATAGAAGAAGCTATGGAAAATCCTTATGTTGTTGTGTTAAATGATTTAACCAAGAAATTTGAGAAAAAATATTATGGACTAGCTTCTAAAGTAATAAGTGATTTAGAAAATAATTCTAATCATGAGTTAGGAGAATATGTTATAGTTGTTTTAAAGAATAAAAGAAGTCAAGTTGAAACTAAAGAAGAATTATCACTTGAAGCTATTTTATTAGATAAAGTTATTAAAGAAAAATGTACTATGAAAGAGGCTATTTCTAAAGTTGCAAATATATATAAAAATAAGTATAGTAAAAATCAAATATATAATGCTTCTTTAAATATAAAAAAACTTCTTAAATAAGATTAATAAGAAGTTTTCTTTTTTTATAATGTTTTTAATTAAGCTATGTCTGCTTCTATTTCTTTTAGATTTTCTAAAGAAATTTGATTTTCATCGTATTTAATAGTTAGAGTAGGATTATTATAACTACTATAACTAATACCTTCTATATTAAGTAATTTAAAAATTGCTTTAGAAAGACATACTTCACAGTTGAATTCAGCATTTATATAATAAGTTTTTAGGTTAGAAAGATTTTTATCAAAGCTTTTTAAGATTAATTTATCCTCGGTTGCATCTTCAATTTTTTTATATAATTTTTTAATTTTTAAATTATCATATTTAATCTTAATAGTATCTTTATTAAGCACTCCTTCTTTAATTTTCTTGTCTTTCTTTAATTTTTCTACTATTTCTTCATCTAGATTATCTGTAAACGTTATTGTTAATTCTTGCATAATTTCCTCCTTAATTTTTTATTTATTTAAAATAGCATCAATTGGTTTCATTTTAGATATTTTAATAAGTGGTAAGATACTTGATACGAATGTAACTATAAATACTAAAAGATAAATAACAACAAATTGTCTAATTCCAACTAAGAATGGTGTTAATAAAATATCCATTTGCGACTTGATAAAGCCATTCATAAGATTTGATACAACAACTAGTAAAATACTAGCAACTGTTCCGGATATTAAAGATAAGACAACAGCTTCCCATAGGAATATTTTAATAACATCTATACTACGAGCTCCAAGGGCTCTTAATACTCCAATTTCTTTTTTACGATAACTTATACTTGTAAACATAAAGTTCATGATTAGGAAAATATTAAAGATTAAGAAGACAACACTGGCATAAGTGGCTAAAGTTTTAATTGCTTCAAATAAAGAAAATTCATTGTCAAGACGAGCACTAAAAGAAGTTTTTACTTTTAGATTATCATAATCTTTAAAATTATTTAAAATAGTTAGGAAATCTTTTTCTTTAGAAATCGGATATAGAAGACTAGTTTTTTCAATTTGTTCTCGTCTATAATTTTTTAATAGTTCATTTGAGAAATAATTAGCCAAACCATATCCTAAATTATCATTATCATATACACCAACTATAACTAAATCTTTAAATTCTTCAATTACTTGTTTTTTATCAAAGTATATAGAAAAGTTAACTTTAGCATTAATTTTTTTACCAATTACATTTAATTCTTTAACATAGTTAACAAAAAATTTGTTACTTAAAGTATTATAATCAGTATTTATCATATTTTTATTAACATAATTGTTTAATTCTTCATTGTATTTTTCACTGTCAACTAAATCATAGATATTTACAACAACTTCATTTTTATTTAAAGACTTTACAGTTTTCCATTTACTTCCATCATAATATGTTAAACTATGGTCTAGTATTAAATTACTAGTATAACTATCATTATTAGGTGAAGTTCTTAAGGTGTTAATATTAGTTTCTAATTCATAGTATTCTTTTAAATTCTCTAGACTTTTTATTTTTAAATTATCTATAAAATCATTATTTACATAAATTTTATTATAGACATTTTGTTTATGATAACTATTAAATTTTTCTTTTAAATCATAATCAATTATTCCAACAATTTTAACTTTTCCAATATCACCAAAGTAATAGGTATATTTGTTATTTAAAATATCTTCATAAGTTTTAGGTTCAAAAGTATTACTTTCTTTAAATTCATTTTGAACAACTTTTTCGTATACTTCAATTCCATTTCTTATAATACTATCGGCTACATAATTAGAAATTACGATTTCATTAGAGTTTGTAGGCTCTCTTCCAATTATTTTTTCTTTTATTATTTTATTAATATTATCGGTTTTAACAATACCTGCTTCAAGTTCACCTTCTGTATAATTATTATCATTTTTTATATGAAGGATTGAATTAATACTGCTTGGACCATAATCAAATTCTTTATAAAAACTATAAGTATCATAACCATTTTTATTAGCTATTTTAGTAATTTCTTTTACGTCATTCTCGTTAAGTTCTACTTTTTCTTTTAATTCTAGGTCTTTTTTCTCTTTGTAGATATAATATTTTTCAATTTCTACAAATTGTTCTTTATTATCTGTTAGTAATTTAGTATGGGATTTATTGTAGTCATAACTAGATAGGGTATCAGTACAACTTAGAAAGCCTAAGGTTGCAACAGTTAAAAGAATAGTAAAAACTAATTTTACTTTTTTATGTTTTATACTACCAAGACCTAATTTAAAACTTTCTTTAAATGGCAATTTAGATTTAATAATTTGATAAGTACTCGCTGTTTCATTTTTAACTTTAGGTTTAGTATCATTTATAACTTTACCATCTTTTATTTCTATTATTCTATCTCCATAGGTTTTAGCATATTCTTCGTCATGAGATACAACGACAACTAGTTTTTCTTTAGATATTTCTTTTAAAAGTTCCATGACTTGACGACCAGTTTTACTATCTAAGTTTCCAGTTGGTTCATCAGCTAGAATTATTTTAGGATTTTTAATTAAGGCTCTTGCAATTGCTACTCTTTGCTTTTGACCTCCTGATAATTCGTTTACTTTTCTTGTTTTTAAATCAGTTAATTCTAATCTTTCAAGTAATTTATCAACTTCACTTTCATTTATTTCTTTTTGTTGTAATTGAAGGGCTAAAATTATATTTTCATAGACATCATAATCTTCTAGTAGATTAAATTCCTGAAATATAAAACCAACATAAGTATTACGATAAGAATCTAAATCAGCAGTTTTAAATTCTTCACTACTTTTTCCAAGAATTAATATATCTCCTTTATCGTATTTATCAAGACCTCCTATAACATTAAGTAATGTGGATTTTCCTGAACCACTTTTACCAAGTATAAAAGTCATACCTTTTCCTTCAAAGGCAAATGAAATACCATTGATGGCTGTTGTGTTTTTACTTTTTTTAGACTTATAAGTTTTAAAAACGTTTTTAAGTTCTATCATACAAACTCTCCTTTGAACTAATTATACCATATTATTTTTAAAATTATGATAGGAAATAGGAAATAAATAATATAAAAAAATATCGCATAACATAGTATTATACGATAACCTAAATCACTTAAATTATAGCATATATTAGTTTAAAAATGAATATTTTTTAATTTTTTGGCAAGAAAAAGTAAAAAATTAGTAAATTATTATCAGAGAATACTATGTTCTACGATAATTTTCTGAAAGGGTGTGTGAAATGTAAGGAAAGTTTTATATTTTTAGTAAAAAAAATTAAAGGAGAAGTATTATGAAATTAGTAAAAATGAAATGTGAACAATGTGGAGCTTTACTTGAAGTAGATAAAGCTTCAGAAGAAATTACTTGCAAATATTGTGGAGCTAAAATTTTAATTGATGATGAGGCAACAGAATTAAAAAGAGTTGAGGAAGTAAAACTAAAAGCACGTCGTGAAAATCATGAGCAAGCTTTAAAGGAAAGACAAGAACTTTTAGACCAAGAGATTAGAGAAAAAAAGCAAAGAGAAGAGGCGTATTCTAAAGAAAATTTTAAAAAAAGTAAATTTAGTAAAGTGTTAATTGTCTTTGCTGTTTTATGTGCTATTATAATGATTGCTAGAGGTTTTAACATTGCAGGAGTTATTGCTTTTTTGCAAACAGCTTTATTTTTAACAGCTTGGTTAATGGGAATGCAAATATTAAAAGAACCTAAGAAGAACTTACATACTATTTTAGGAATTATTGGTTTTGTTTTGATTATACCTTTCTTCATATTTGGAAATATAAATTTTGAAAAATATGATAAAATTGTTTGGAAAGATATGACAATGGGAGAGTTAGTTCCAGCTCCAAATTCTAATAAAGGTAAAATATGGGATAATGATAGTGAAGAATTACATGTAGATATTAATAAGGTTTCAGAGAAAGATTATAAAGACTATGTTGAAAAGTGTAAAAGTAAAGGCTTTACTATTGACCAAGAAACAGAAAATAATTCTTATGTAGCCTATAATAAAGATGGTTATAAATTAGAAATTGATTATAGTGATTATAACAAAGAATATTCCATTTATTTATATGCTCCAATTGAAATGAAAGAAAATGCTTGGTCTAGTAATACTTTATCAAATAAATTGCCAATTCCTAAATCAAACTATGGTAAAGTTGATTATGAAAGTGAGAGTAGTTATACTTATTATGCTGGAAAAATGAGTATAGAAGATTTTGATAGTTATATAACAGAAGTTAAGAATAAAGGTTTTACTTTAGATTTTTATAAACAAGATAAATATTATTCAGCTAAAAATCAAGATGGTTATAAAGCCATAATTGAATATGAAGGCTTTAATATTGTTAAAATTCATATAGAAAAAGTAACAGAAGATAATGAGGAAGCTTTAGAAGAAGCTCCTGATAATAATAGTAATAGTAGTAGTAATGAAAATTCTAATTCAAATACCGGTGGAACTTCAAGTACAAATGGGCTTAGTACAGATTTTAAACAAGCTATGGATAGTTACGAGAAATTTATGAATGATTATGTAGCTTTTATGAAAAAATATAAAAACTCTGATGGTACTGATTTATCTTTAATTACAGAATATTCTAAAATGCTTTCTAAATATAATGATGTTGTAAATGATTTTGAAAAATGGGAAAGTGAAGATTTAAGTGATGCTGAATTAAAATATTACTTAGAAGTTCAAACAAGAGTAAATAAAAAATTATTAGAAGTTAATAATTAAAATAAAAAGGACTGTAATGAAATAATTTTATACAGTTCTTTTTATCATTATAATATGATTAAAAAAATAACATTTAATTAAATATCAAACTTTAAGAATTTTATAAATTATTATCGTTTTAGGCATAAATAGTGTATAAAAAATATTTGTTTGTTATAATGTTATTGGATACATTTGAAATATGTCAGATGCTTTCCCTTTCTATTATCAAAAGATAAAAGAAAGGTGGTGATAGTTATGACAAAAAGAGAATTTTCTCAATTTATTATAATATTACTCCTATTCTTAGTTGTAATTATTTTACTTCTAAAATAGCAAAAGCATCTGATTTCAACAATTGTTGATTTCAGATGCACTCCATTAAGGGATAACATCTGATTCCGATAATCAAATGTATCCTTTTTTATTTTATGCAAGTTTCCTTGACGTATACATAATAACATAAAAAGGCTTTTTTGGCAAGTTGTTCTCTTTTATGTTTTCTTTTTTCAAATATAAGATAAGAATATGATAATTTTATAAAATATCAATACTTAATGTTTCTTTTATTGTTTTGAAATTAGCTTTTTCATATAAATGTTTAGCTTTTGTGTTATTACTCCATACAGTTACTTCTATTTTACTAGCTTTCTTTGATATAGACCATTTTTTAAAATATTCAATTAAAGATGTAGCAATACCTTTACTACGATAATTATTAGAAACATATAAGGCATCTAATTTAGCAACTACATATTTATAGGTATCATCACTTGGCTCTAGTATTCCATACAAATAACCTACAACTTCATTATTTTCAGTAGCAACGATAATTAATTTATTAGGGTCTTCAATATAATTTTCATACATGTTAGTAACTACAAAGTTTTCGTTAATTCCTAAATCATATTGTCTTTCGTCTTTTATTAAAAGAGTTAAGAAATTATTTAATATTTTTACATCATTATAATCAGCTTTTCTAATTACCATTTATATATCACCTATTAATAAGTATAATATTGTAATTATTAACATGCAAGTATTTTAATTTGATTTATTTGGCGTTTATTTTTGTATAATAAAAATCAGACTATAAAAGCCTGAGTTTTTATTAATTCGCTAGAATAAGTGTCAAACAAATTTATTTTGGGTAGACATTCAACTTAACGAAACTGAATGTTCCCTTTTTTTATTTTATGCAAAATTACTTGCTAAATATATAATAATATAAAAACGCACTTTTATCAAGTACGTTTTTTGTTTCTGCTCAAATTTTCCAAGTTTGGTATCAATCTGGTGTGAGTGAAAAGATTATTTACAACTTTTGCTAGAATTTTCTATAAAACGTGCAAAAATTTGTATTAAAACATTTAGTATGTGTTATAATCAGATTAGGAGGTTAATTATGGATAAAAATAAACTACAACTTGAAATTGAAAAATATGGACAACCTTTAAGAAGCGAGGATATGTTACAGCCTGAAATTAAAAAGTATGGACAACCTTTAAAAAGTGAGGATATGTTACAGCCTGAAATTGAAAAATATGGACAACCTTTAAGAAGCGAGGATATGTTACAGCCTGAAATTAAAAAGTATGGACAACCTTTAAAAAGTGAGGATATGTTACAGCCTGAAATTGAAAAATATGGACAACCTTTAAGAAGTGAAGATATGTTACAGCCTGAAGTTGATATTAATAATCATTTTGTAAAAGATGAAGAAGAAAATATTAGTAAGAGAAGATAATTAATGACGATTAGAAACCTATTTCAAAATCGTCTTTTTCTTATTATCATTATTGTATTTTTTGAGTAAAATAATTATCTATAATCATAAAAAACACCAATTAGTATTGTAAAAACTTAAGATTAATAAGAAACTTGCTAACTTCTTATTGGAAGGAGGCTTGATATTTATGAAGAGAAAAGATTTATTAATCTCATTTCTAATATTAATTATCATTTTATTAATAGTCTCTTTAATGAT
>CANQEQ010000015.1 GCA_947595345.1 uncultured Bacilli bacterium
TTAGATTTAACATATAGTTTTAATGAAAATAAAGTAATAAGTATAAAAGTATTTCCAACAAGTAATTCATATTCTAAAATAGATACAGATATAAATATTAAGTTAACTAAAAATGATAAAGAAATATTTGAGATGTTAAAGAAAATACATATAGACGAGATAACAAGTACATGTATTAAGAAAGGTTATAATAACTTAAGTGATTGTTTATTAATAACTGAACAAATGAGTGCAAGTAATGTAGAAGAAGCCAAGAAAGCAATTGAAGCTAAAGGAGATGTAGATTTAAGTAAGACCAGTGAACAAGCAAATGAAAATGGAATGTATAAAACAGAAGATAATGATGGAGACACATATTTCTATCGTGGAGATGTAAAAAATAATAATGTTAAGTTTGCTGGTTTTTACTGGAAAATCGTAAGAATAAATGGCGATGGTTCTATAAGATTAATTTATAATGGAACTAAACCAAATTCAATAGGAATGGAAGCATCTTCTGTAACAGGAGAAAAAGGAGCTTATAATACAAGAATGGCTGGTCCTGCTTATGTGGGCTATATGTATGGTGATAATTTTAAAATAAAAAAATCTATAGAACTAAATTATATTGATTTTGAAACTAATGAAAAATATTGGTTTTCAAAAAGTTATGAATTTGATTCTAATACCAATAAATTTAAATTAGGTGAAGATAAGATAGAAAGTACATTTAAAGAATTAGGAACTAAATTAAATGATGGTTATAAATACACATGTGGAGCTTTAAAAGGAAATATAGACTGCGAATACTTAGTAGAAATGACTTCCTTAACAAGTGATACATCAATTAATGCATATATATATTCTTATGTACCAGATTCATATGAGAATGCTACTGCTAATGAAATAAGTAGTAATGCAAAAACTATACTTGAAAATTGGTATAGTGAAAAAATAGAAACTAAAAAACAATATGGTGAAAATGTAACAAAATATATAAGTAATGATGCTACATTTTGTAATGATAGAGGGCTATACGATGGAGATGGTTATTCAGTTACAGCAAGTGCAATTAAATTTAATGGTTTAAACAGAATTGAATATGAGAAAACGGCAACATTGATTTGTCAACGTGACGATGATTTATTTAGTGCTAAAGCAAGTAGCGGAAAAGGCAATAAAAAATTAGAAAAACCAATAGCTTTAATAACGGCTGACGAAATAGCATATGCAGGTGGAAGTTTGAATGTTATAAATAAAAATAATTACTTAAATACTGAAACTACTTATTGGACAATGACACCAATGTCTTTTATGTCTTGGCGTATGTTATCAGGAGTTTATACTATGGGATTAGAAGGAGACCTTACTGGTACTTATGTTAAAGATACTTTACATACTAGCGTTGGCGTTCGAGCAGTCATTAATTTAAAATCAGATGTATTAATTAAAAACGGGACTGGAACAATGGATGACCCATATACAGTAAAATTAGCAAGTTAGTTAAGGTAATGAAAGAGAATAAATAAGAAAAATAAATAAAAAAAGAAAATAGAAAAAAAGGAAAAATCAAGGAAATTCAAGCCTTGATTTTCTATTTTTTAATTATTATAAAGTTTTATTATTAATCACTTAGATATATTGTATCATTTTTAAAATGAAATTTTATGTAATGTTATCTGAGTTTTATCTTTAATATATTAGAATTTAATAGTAAAAAAATCACTATAAAAATATAGTAATTTATAATATAGTGCTAGTTGGATAAATAATTATTATCAAACATCTATATTATTTTTTTAGGTTGAAAACCAAGGACTAATCTTGTTTTTAATCTCTTTTCTTATACCTTAGTAGTTTAAAAAGACTTAATTAAAATCTGCGCACGCCAAAGGCAGCCCAGCTAACATTATCGTCATTGAGTAAGCCTGACTCACGAACAGAGAACTCATTAGCATTAGCGTTCCACGAATTGAAGTTGTTAGGCGACATACCAAGTATAGATTAACCCTAATTAAAGAATATTAAATTTTTAGAAAAAAAGCAAGAATAATTAAAAAATTATTTAAAAGATATAAAAAACTTGAAAAATAACTGTCTTTATGTTAACATTAATAATGTCATTTATTGATGGTCTGTTGGTGAAGTGGCTTAACACACCACCCTCTCAAGGTGGCATTCACGGGTTCGAAACCCGTACAGACTACCATTTGAATATTAATCAAACTAAAAATTATAGTTTGATTTTTTTTAATAAATTTTCTTAATAACTTGTTTTTTGTTCTAATTTTTAATATACTTATGATAGAAAATAAGGGAAGTGTTATTATGAATACAAAACGTGATGTCTTAGTTTCTAAAAATAATAAAGCCATTCATAAAAATAATCAAAAATGTATTAAATGTGGCTATTGTATTAATGCTTGTCAAAGTATGGATATACTAAATAGATGTAAGAATTTAGAAGAATTAAAAGAGGTATGTATTAACTGTGGTCGTTGTACTTTAGTATGTCCGGTTGAAGCTATAAGAGAAAAATATAATTATCAAAAAGTTTTAAAGATTTTAGCTTCAAAAAAGAAAGTTAAAGTTGTAAGTATTGCACCAGCTGTAAGAGTTGCTTTTGAAGAAGAATTTGGAGGTTTTTCAAATGAAAATAAAGAAGGTATTCTTGTTGGCATTTTAAAAGAATTAGGCTTTGATTATGTATTTGATATAGCAAGTGGAGCTGATTTAGTTATAGTAGAAGAGGCCAAAGAACTTCAAAATCGGATAAAAAATAATGAACATCTACCAATGTTTTCTTCATGTTGTCCAGCTTTTATAAAATATGTTGAAGAGTTTGAACCAGAGTTAATACCTAATTTATCTACTTGTAAAAGTCCCATTGCTATGTTTGGAACAATTATAAAAACTTATTTTAAAGAAAAAATTAAGGTTAGGGCTTCTGATATTATAAATGTTGTAATTGCACCTTGTACAGCTAAAAAAGAAGAGATTACAAGAAGTGAATTAAACATAGCCGGTGTATTTGAAAATGAACTAGGAATTCATGATACCGATTATGTCTTAACAACTAGAGAATTAGCTATTTTAGTTAAAAAACAACATATTAATTTAAAGAAAATAAAAGCTAAAGAATTTGATAATCCAATTTTAGCTGGTTCAAAAGCCGGGCTATTATTTGGAAGTAGTGGAGGAGTTTCAGAAAGCTTAATTAGAACTCTTTATTATGATTTAAAACATAAAAATTTAAGTAAAGATAAACTTGTAATTAAAGAGTTAAGAGGTTCTAGTAATATAAAAGAATATCAAGCTGAAAGTTTAAATTTAAAAGTATGTGCTGTAAGTGGACTTTCAAATGCTAAAAAAATTTTAGAGAAAGTTAAAAAAGGAGAATGTGATAGTACGTTTATAGAAGTGATGGCTTGTCCTATGGGGTGTATAAATGGAGGAGGCCAACCTAAAACGACTATGTTAAATAAAAATAAAACTTTAAAATTAAGAATGCAAGGTATTTTAAATGCCGATTTAAGTTCTAATAATCGACTATGTCATGAAAATCCTTTTATCAAGGAACTTTATGCTAATTTTTTAGATAGTCCTGGAAGTAGTAAAGCTTATAAATTATTGCATAGAACTTATTTAGATAAAAATACAAGGAGCGAGAATGAAAAAGATTAATGAAAAAATAAAGGCTTGTCTTAATTGTGTAACGAAACCTTGTCAAGTTGGTTGTCCTTTAAATAATGACATTCCAGGATTTATAAAACTATTAAAAGAAAATAACCTAGAAAAATCTTATGAAGTTTTATCTAAAACTACGGTTTTACCAAGTATTTGTTCTAGAGTTTGTCCATATGAAAAACAATGTGAAGCTATGTGTGTTAAAGGAATTTCTTATACTCCAGTTAGAATTCATGAAATAGAAAAGTATTTAGGGGATTTAGCTATCAAAGAAAATTTACCTTTAAAGAAGTATCCTAAAAATAAAGAACTAAAAAATAAAAAAGTAGCTATTGTCGGAGGAGGACCAGCTGGTCTTACCTGTGCTGCTTTCTTAAAAAGAAATGGCGTAGATGTTACAATTTATGAAAAATATAAAGAACTTGGGGGCTTATTAGTTCATGGAATACCAAATTTTAGACTTGAAAGGGAAATAGTTGTTAAAACAATTAAAAAGATTTTAGATTTAGGTGTAAAAGTAGAATATGAAAGGTCTTTAGGCGATAATTTATTTCTTAAAGATTTAGAAAAAGAGTATGACGCCGTCTTTCTTGGAATAGGCTCTAATGTTGGAAATATTTTAGCTCTTGAAGGCAATGATTTGCAAGGTGTTTATAATGCTAATTACTTATTAGAAAAAGATATTCACTTAGATTTAGAAGGAAAACGGGTTGCTGTAATTGGGGGTGGTGATGTTTCCCTTGATATTGCTAGAGTTTTAAAAAGAGAAGGTGCTAAGAAAGTTGTTGTAGTTTATCGTAAAGGAAAAAAAGATATGCCATCTAGAAATATAGAAGAAGAGGCGAGCTTAAAAGAAGGAATTAAATTCTTATTCCATAGAAACTTAGTTAAAATAAATGGCGACACTAAAGTTAAATCAATTGAAGTTGTAAGAACTAAATTTGTTAAGAAAAATGATAACCAACTTTTAATAAATATTCCAAATTCTAATTATGAATTAAAGTTTAATTTAGTAGTATTTGCTATTGGTTCTCATGTTGACTATGAAGTATTAGAAAAATCAGGCTTAGAACTTAATAAAGGAAAATTAAAAATTAATGAGAATAATCAAACAAGTAATTCAAAAGTCTTTGCTGGAGGAGATTTAACCAATAATATAAAAACTGTTGCCTGGGCTTCTAAAAGTGGTAGAACAACAGCTTTAAAAATTTTAGATTATTTAAAAGAAAATATGTTATAATAAACATGTTTTTTTACTGAGGTGTTTTATGGAGTTATATAAAGAAATAGAAAAAAGTATAATAAAAAAATATAGAAAAGATATTTGGGCTAAATTTGTTCATTCGGTAATTGACTATGAATTAATAGAAGTTAATGATAAAATCATGGTTTGTATCTCTGGGGGGAAAGACTCATTTTTAATGGCCAAGTGCTTAGAAGAATTAAAACGTCATGGTAAATTTCCGTTTACACTTTTCTATGTCGTTATGAATCCTGGTTATAATGAAGAAAACTTAAATTTAATTAAAGAAAATGCTAAGAAGTTAAATTTAGATATTCAAATATTTGATTCTCCAATTTTTAGTATTGCTAACAACACATCTAAAAATCCTTGTTATCTATGTGCTCGTATGCGAAGAGGGTACTTATATAGTAAAGCCAAGGAATTAGGGTGCAATAAAATAGCTTTAGGTCATCATTTTGATGATGTAATTGAAACAACACTTTTATCAGTGTTTTATGGAAGTGAATTAAAAACTATGATGCCTAAACTTTGCAGTGATAATTTTCCAGGGTTAGAGTTAATTCGTCCTCTTTATTTAGTAAGAGAAAATTCAATTATTGCTTGGGCTAAATCTAATAATTTAAAGTTTTTAAACTGTGCTTGTAAGTTTACAGAAAAATCTAATCAAGTTGAAAACTTAAGTAAACGAAGAGAAATAAAAGACTTAATAAAAAAATTAAAAGAAACTAATCCTAATATAGATTATAATATTTTTAAATCTTTAGATAATATTAATCTAGACTGTGTTTTAGGGTATAAAAAAGACGGAGTTTATAAAAGCTTTTTAAGTGATTATGCTTTAAAAAAAGAAAAACATTTTAAAAGCGATAATAAATAAAAAGAAAGTTAAAAACTAACTTTCTTTTAAAATTCTTTTTTCATATATATTTTAACAGATATTATGTAAGATATAACAAGGGCAAGTATTCCTATAAGAGGCAATACAATATAGTAATAATTACCTATAAAAGTTAAAATTGGACTTAAATTACTAAGCATATTAGTTTGCATTACTAAAAAGTTAATTAGAAAGATAAAGGCAAACACAAAGACAAAAATTGCAATTCTTGCTTTTTCAACTCCAAATTTAAAAATAATCGGATACATAATAGCTTCAAATATAAAGGAAGCTAGAGATGCTACTACCATACTTAATAAAGTAGTAACTTCAAAAGGTTCATGTTTAATATAGGTAATTAAAAGGGAAAAGATAAGAGTTATAATAGTTAACCCAAGCATTAAGATAAAAGTTGCTATATATTTAGCTAAAGGAACATATTTTCTTCCCTTAGGGAAAGTTGAAGCATAGCTATCCCATTTACTTTGATAATCATAGCTAAAAGTTGAAATAACTAACATAACTCCTAGAATAGAGGGAATAATTGAAACATCAAACTCTCCATAGAAAGCCATGAAAAAATATAAAACGAAAATTATAATTAAAGACTTGGCATTACTAACTGTAAGTAATAAATCTTTTTTAACTAAACCTAACATATTTTCTCTCCTTTAATCATTAAAACCATAAGGTCTTCTAATGTAATTTTATCAATTACAAAATCTTTATATTTCTTTTTATTTTGAACTAAATCTTTGATAAGAACGTCCATATTATACTTATTTTTCTTAATAGATATAATATCTTTTTTATCAAGTTTAGAAAAATCTTCCTTTGGACATTTTAAAATTCCATAGTTATTTAAAAGAGTTGGACTATCTTCATTAAAGATAATCTTACCATCATTTATAAAGACAATTTTATCAGCAATATGTTCTAAATCACTGGTAATATGGGTTGATAACAAAATACTATTTTCTTCATTCTGAATAAAATTCATGAATAAATCTAAAATTTCATGTCTAACAACCGGGTCTAAACCACTTGTTGGCTCATCTAATATTAATAATTTAGGGTGATGTGAGAGGGCTGTAATTATTTCTAGTTTCTTATGCATTCCACAAGATAAAGTTTTAAGAGGCTTATCAAGAGGAATAGCAAATTCTTTTAGGTAATCATTAAATAACTTGGTATCCCAGTTTTTATAAATATTTTTTAAAATACTATTTATATTTTTAGCTGTTAGAATTTCCGGAAAGAAAGAATTATCTAGAACAATTCCAATATCTTCAAAATTTTTATTTTTATCTTGATTAAATATTTTAACATTTCCTGAACTTTCCGAAATAATATTTAAAATACATTTTAATAAAGTTGTTTTACCAGCTCCATTTTCTCCAATTAAACCAATAATTGTACCACGAGGCAACTCTAAATCAATTGGTCCTAAAGTAAAATTATCATACTTTTTAGTTAAATTTTTAATTTCAATTACATTATTCATCTTCATAACTCCTATATAATATATTTATTAAATCAATTAAATCTTCTTTTTTTATATTGTATTTATTAGCTAAATAAATAGCTTCTGTAATCTTTTTTTCTATTTCTTTATTAATATTTTCTAAAACTAAATTAGAATTTTTGGGGGCAACAAAAGTTCCTTTTCCTTGAATTGATTTTATATAACCTTCTTTTTCTAATTCGTCATAGGCCTTTTTAATGGTCATGACACTTATTTCTATATCTTTAGCTAAGGCTCTGATAGAGGGAAGGGGCTCACCACTTTTTAATTCATCATTTAGAATTTGTTTTATAATAGTTTCTTTTATTTGTTGATAGATAGGAACAAAACTAGAATTACTAATTATAATTTTCATATAACCTCCTCATGTATATCAGTATATAACACTATATAACATTATGTCAAGACCAAAATAAAAAAACTGAAATATCAGTTTTTAATCATTTCTATTATTAGTTAGATTATCTAAGATTTTTTCTTTTTCTAGAATATCAAGTTTAAGTTTATTAATTAAGTCTGTCATTTCTTTAACTAATTTTTCTTTATCTTTATTTTTCATTTTCTACCTCTTTTTATACTACTATATTTATCTATCTTAGAACTTAAAGATTTTCTTCTTTCGTAAAGAGTATCTATATTGCTTCTTAATTCTTTAAGATTTGTATCATTGAAATTTCTGTAAAGTTCTTTTTCTTCTTGGTAGGCTTTTACATATAATTCTATTTTTTCAATTAGAGTAAGACTTATAGAAGTTTTTTTACTTTGTTTTAAATAACTTAGAAAATTAGTTAAAATATTAATTAAAGTATTATCATTTTGTTTTTTATAAATAGCTTTAATATATTTTTCAATTAAATACACCTCAGTAGTTGAAAAACCTAATCTTTCTAAAGTAATATCTGAAAAATAATATACATCATGTTTAAAATCAAAGTTAAGAGGGGAGTTTAATTTAACTGTTATAGGCATTCCTTTATTTAAAAACTTATAATTTAAAAGGTCATATACACCTCGTATTTTATCTTTTACTCCATTATAGGAATAACGTTTATTACTTTCTAGTAACTCATAAACATCAGCATCTAAAAAATCTTTTACACTTTCAAACTCTTGAACTTTTAAAAAGTGCTTAACATCATTGTTAT
Source organism: uncultured Bacilli bacterium (assembly GCA_947595345.1). GTDB lineage: Bacteria > Bacillota_I > Bacilli_A > RF39 > UBA660 > RUG591. The sequence goes on from CANQEQ010000015.1 coordinate 8,460, forward strand.
TTTTAATTAAACTTAAAGATGCTAAACTAATTTCTTCTAAATTTTTCTCTTCCATATTTACCTCTAATCATATATTTGAAGCCACTCATTATCTTCATTTTTTAATAATACTAATTTATGTTTATTACCCTCTGTAAAATAAATTTCATTAACATTTTTAGGAACATTTATTGTAAAAGTATCTTTACTACCAACTTTATTATTTATTCCAAATGTGCTATAAAAACTTAAATAATAATTGCTTCCTTTAGCTTTTACTTTCATTTTTCTTATATAACCTGTACTACTAGATACATCAACTTTTAAAGTAATATTATCATTATTACTTTGATAACTAAGTAGAACTACATCATCTCTTATTCTTCCTGAATATATAATATAACAGATTATACAAGTTATTATAAAAATTATTATTCCTAGTATGATATTTTTTCTTGTCATGTGAACCTCTTTCTATTAACCATAGTCTAGAAACATTATAATATATTTTTCTAAAAATATAAAGATAATTTTAAAATTAAATAAAAAAAGTAGAAAAAAAGCTATTTAAAGTAGCTTTAATTATACATGATGTCTATATCAACATCACCATTAATTCCAGATATACGTCCATTATTACATAATTGCCAAATTTTATATTTTCCTTGATAGTCAGTTTCTTTTGTATAATGAGCTAACCAAACCGGATAATTGAAATCTTCCCAAATCGTTTCTAAATAGAATTTACTACTATATAACATACCTTCGTAACCTTTCTCGGAAACTCTTTTTAAGAAAGTATCAGCAATTTCATTTATATCATGAAAACTTATTTTAAAAGTATTCCAACTAGCCCAACTTTCCCAGTCAAAGACAATCGGAAGGTCTAATTTCTCACTATCTAAAGTTTCAATTACAAAGTCAGCTTGTTTTAAAGCTTCATCTTCACTAGTTGCAACACTATACATATAAACTCCAACTTTAAGTCCAGCCTCTTTAGCATTTTTAATATTAGTTTTAAAATATCTATCAACTGATAAGGTTTTATTACTATCTACTCCAAGACGCATCATGACAAATGTAGCTCCAGCTTCTTTTACTTTTTGAAAATCAATTTCTCCTTGCCATTTAGAAACATCAATGCCAATTTCCGTATTTTCTTTTTTATGTAAATTATAAATATCTTTAAAATAGGTTTTATTTTTAGAAGTATTGGTCTCAGAATTTACTTTAGTAAGAACTTTTAAAGTAACATCTACCTTAGTTTCATTTTGACTACTGTCACTTAATAAATAGTTAAGTTTATAAGTTCCAACTTTGGTTAAATCATAATCACCAGTTATTTGACATTTAACATCACCTGTATAGTTATCTCCATAAGTAATTAAATTACAAAGGTCTTTATCATAATTTATTTGAACACTTTTAGTAGTACCACTGAAAACTAGGGGAGGAGTAGTATCTTTAATTTCTACTTTATCTTTATAAACATAATTTTTTTTCTGATAAGTATAATAGACTTCTATGGCTTTTTCTCCTAAAGTATTTGTATTAATTTTATAATTTTTAGAAGTAATTTCTATTTGTTCATTTTTAATATCTAAAATGTCATTTAAGGATAAATCTTTATAAACTTCTATTTCTCTTTCTTTTAAGTCTAAAAAATCATTAGTTGTATCTTCATATATTTTCTTTTTACAACCGGTTAAGCTAATAACTAAAGTTATAATTAAAATAAATTTTATATATTTCATAGAACCTCCATCGTATTTAATTATAATTATTTTAATTTAGATTATACATATTAATTATTCAAATCTTTAATAACCATAGAAGCTGCTAAAGCCCCATCACTAATGGCTGTTGTTAATTGCCTTAACTCTTTTTGTCTATTATCTCCAGCTACATAAATGCCTTTAGTTTTCGTTTTAAGATTATCATCTGTAATTATGTAACCATCTTCGTCTAAGGAAACAATATTTTTAAATATTTCATTGTTAGGTATTTCACCAATAGCTATAAATAAAGCTTCAGTATCAATTGTTGTTAATTTACCTTTAGTATCAATTAAAATACTTTTAAGAGAGTTTTCTCCATTTAACTTTTTAATAGTTGAATTTAAAATAATTTCTACATTCTTTTTCTTTTTTAATTCTTCTTGATATTTCTTGTCGCCTTTAAAAGTATCCCGACGGCAAATTAAATAAACTTTTGAAGCTATATTAGAAAGCTCTAAAGCGTCTTCCAATGCTTTATTACCACCACCAACAACTGAAACAGTTTTTCCTTTAAAGAAATTACCATCACAAGTTGCACAGTAAGATATTCCATGTCCTAAAAGTTTATCTTCATTTTCAAGATTTAATTTTCTATTTATAAGACCAGTAGCTATAATAATTTCCTTAGCTTGATATTTATTATTCTCGGTTATTACAGTTTTATCAGGAAGTACTTCTATAACTTTTTCAAACTTAATAAGACCTCCAAAATCTTTAACTTGTTCATATAAGACTTGAGAAAAGTCAAACCCAGAAATCTCTTTTATTCCTGGATAATTTACAATTTTAGAAGCATTTATAATTTGGCCTCCATAATTTTTAGCCTCTAAAACTAAAACCTTTAGATTAGCTCTTAAGGCATATATTGCTCCAGTTAATCCAGCCGGTCCAGCTCCAATTATTATTAAATCGTACATAACGCCTCCATATCTAAATTAATTATATCATTTTTAATTATAAAGACAATAAAAATCTAAAAAAATAAACCCCTTAAAAGGGTTTATAAATTATTTTACAGTACAAACAGCGCCATCTTTTTCAGCTGCTTCTTTATTACTTTTTAAAGTACCAGCATCAGTTTTTAAGCCATCAAAACCTTCAGCTGTTAAATCTTCTTCACTAGCTTTATTAACATCAATATCTAAAATTGTGTTGTATTTAAAGTTTTCATCATCAGTTTCAACTTTAAAACTAATACCATCTTTTTCGTATTCTTTATTAGACTTATCCATTTGTTCTTTGAATTTAGTCCAATTACTTTTTACATTTTCGTCTGAAATAGTTGTACTAAATTCTATTTTCATATTGCTTAATTTGTCATTTTTGAAAGTCATAGAAATTACTTGTTCAGTATCTATTCCTTCTTCTTCATTTTCAGTAGTTGTACATACTAATGTTTCAACTTTATCCTCAGTGTTACAACCTGTAATTAAAACGATAATTAATAAGCTTAAAAATATTATACTAACTTTTTTCATTATTTCTCCTTCCTAAAATTATTATATATTATTTAACTAGAAAAAGAAACAATTTATTTAAAGAATGGGAAAATTTACAAAGATTTTAATTTTTTATTAGAACTTATTATCATATATATAGACATTAAAGTATTTATTAAAGAGGCCACAAATCCCATTAGGCTAGTCATTATAATTTTAAATTCACCACTACCATCACCAAATTGAGATACCATAGCAACTTCTAAAGAAATCATAGAAATCATAGCTACTGTTAAATTAATACATTTACTTGAAGCTAAAAGGGGACTATCTTTTTTTCTATATTTAATTACATTTACAATAGCACTTATTATTAAATAAAAATCATACATAGCCACTATATAAATAATAAAACCAGCATAAGTAATTTCTTGATTTTCTCTAATTATTAGAATAATCATACCTGATAATATTAAATTTAAAAATAAAAGTATAATCCCGGTTGATTTTAGTTTTTTATATTCTTTTAATAAATTTTTACCAGCTTCATTTTTTATATCCTTGACAATTGATAATTTCATTAGACATAAAATTAAATAGTAAACTGCTAAAGTAATAAACCACCAAGATTTGTAATATAGTCCGGTTCCTAATTTAAAAAGACCATAGAGAAAATGAAATAGAGTAGTAAATCCTAAAATAATTTTAGTTATTAAAAGTTCCTTTTCTTTATAGAGTTTATAAGGTTTAGAATTCTTTATAAATTCATTACTAAATTTACATATTTTATAAAACAAAATACAAAAAATAATTAAAGAATAAGTAGATAAGAGATAACTAAGATAAGCAAGAGGAGTGTCTTCTAAATGAAAAGCAAAAATATAAATAAGTAATCCAAAACTTAAATTAAATACAACAAATCCAATTATTTTATTAGGAAAAAAGATGCTTTTTAATATTTTTTTCATATCTAAATTACTTTTTATTACTTTTTAAATAAGAATATATAGGATAGTTTAAAACACATATAAGTAGGCCAAGAATACCAGTTACAATACCAATTAATAAATCAATTTTATCAGGTTCATTAACCATTACTTTACTCATACCAAAGCCCATTACTAAAGCCCCAACAATTCCTATAATCCAAGTAAATACAATTCCAAAGTTTATAGGTTCATGTTCTTTTTTAGGATGGTTATTTCTATAAACTGGAATAATACAAAGTAGGATAATAAATCCTAAAATTGCTACTACAACTCCAACTTTAAATAACTCCCATTCTGGTATTAAACACATACACATACCAATTGCAAACACCAAGCCACCAATAGTTCCTAAAATAATTTCTAATAAAGTTTCTTTTTTCATAAATTACCTCCATATAACTTTATTTACTTAATTTTTCTTGTTGTTTTTCTTTTAGTTCTTCTTGTTCTTTTTTAAGTCTTGCTTTAGCTTCTTCTATTGTTTCATTATCTTTTTTTAAGAAAGTATCAATAAATTGAGCTTCAACTTTCTTATATCCTCCAACTACTGTATTTTCAACTGCTTTGTAACCACCTACAACAGCATTTTCAATTTTCTTATTGGCTTCAACAATCTTAGACATATAAGCACTTCCTTTCAATAATTAGACACTTGTCTTTTTATTACAATTTTAGTATAATCTTTTTAAAATTAAAAAACAATCAACAATTTATAGACATTTGTCTAGTTAAAGGAGAGAATATATGAATACCCCGAATAATAAAAGAAGAAAAGAAACTAGAGATAAAATTAGTAAAGTATTTGTAAATTTGTTACAAACAAAAGAAATAAGTGAAATTTCTGTTACGGATATTTGTAAACTTGCTAATATAAATCGTTCAACTTTTTATGTTAATTATCTTGATATATATGATTTAGCAGATAAAATAGGCGAGGAGTTAGAAGAGGAAGTTTTATTTTTATATCAAGAAGAAAGAGATAATCAAAAAAATTCTAATAATTTCTTAAAACTATTTAAACATATAAAAGATAATCAAATATTTTATAAGACGTATTTTAAATTAAATATGGATAAAAGTTTTATTATTAAAGAGTATGATTATCATTTATCTAAAAAATTATATGATGATAAATATTTAGATTATCATATAGAATTTTTTAAAGCTGGTCTTAATGCAATTATTAAAAAGTGGCTTGCTCATGGTTGTAAGGAAAGTCCTGAAGAAATAGAAAGTATTTTAAAAAGTGAATATAAAAATAAAAATAATATCAAGAATTAACTTGATACTATTTTTAATTTAGATAAATTAGTTTTATTAAAGAACATTGACACCTTTTTTAAATATTTTTATATCTATATAATAATAGATACTAATAAAAATAATATATAAAGATATTCCTAAAGTTAAGGCAGTTTTAACTACATCAACTGTAATAGTATTATTTGGATTAGAATTAAACAAAGCCATGATATTTGGATTAAATAAACCAATTATATAAATTATTAAAACAGAAATTACTACAACAAATAAATAATTTAAAAAACCATAAATAATTGATTTAGCCATTTTTAAATTGTTTTCTCTATATCCTAATAATATGCCAGTAAAACCAGCTTGAAGTATTGTTGTAAATTCTAAAAATATAACAAAGAAAGCTGTCAGAATTACTTTTATAGTTGTGCTATTTAAAGAGTTAGCAAAAAATTGTAAGGTACTTTTTAGAATTTCTAAATTTTCTTTTGAATAGTAAGCAATAACTACACATAATAAGATAACTAATATACTTGTTGCCATTGTAATAATAGAAGATAGGAATTTAGAGTTATAAATTATACTTTTACTTATTGGTAAGGTATGAGTTAAATAAGACTCATCTCCATATAGATTTTTTACAAATCTTGCCCATACTCGCATTAAATTATTTATAATTATACTAAACATAAAAGAAATTGTTGTTCCACTTGCAATAAGAAATAGAACATGTGACATAAAAGAATTATCAAACGTGAATAAAATTCTTGTAAAAATTGCAAATACAATATCAATTAAATAGAATACTATTAAAACTTTATAAATATATTTTAAATCATATTTTAAACATTTACCTAACATTTAAACATCCTCCTAAAAATCTCGTCTATGGAACCATTTTCTTTTTCTCTTAGTTTATCAGCATCACTTGCAAGAATTATTTTTCCTTTATCTATAAATATTACTTCGTCAAGTATTCTTTCTATATCACTTATAAGATGGGTTGAAATTATGACACTTGCATCTTCATTGAAATTATTTAAAATAGTATCTAGGATATAATCTCTAGTAGCTGGGTCAACTCCACCTAATGGTTCGTCTAATATATAAAGTAGGGCATTTCTTGACATTACTAAGATAAGTTGTAATTTCTCTTGCATACCTTTACTCATTTTAGATATTTTAGTATCTATTTCTAAGTCTAAATCTTTTATTAATTTTTTAGCTTTTTTTGTATCAAAGTTATCATAAAAGTCTTCAAAGTATTTAAGAGTTTCTTTAATAGTCATGCTTTTATCTAAGTAAGTTCTCTCAGGCAAATAAGATATAATTTTTTTACTATTAATTCCAATACTTTCACCATTTATTAAAATCTTACCACTTGTAGGTGTTAATAAGTCATTTATAAGTTTAATTAAAGTTGTTTTACCCATACCATTTTTACCTAATAAACCTATAATTTTTCCTCTTGGTATTTTTAAATTAATATCTTTTAAAACTTGTTTTTTATCATAATCTTTATAAATATGAATACATTCTAATAGTTCCATTAAATATCCTCCTTTATCTTTAAATAGTCTATTATTTCAGAATTATTAAATCCTAATTCTTTCATTTCATTTATGTATTTTTTAGTTTTTTCTTTAGCATATTTATCTTTAAATTTATCAAGTAATTTTTTATCTTTAGTAACATATTTTCCATTAGTTCTTTCAGTGTAAATAAGTTTTAAATTTTCAAGTTCAGCGAGGGCTTTTTGCATTGTATTAGGATTTACCTTTGTTTTTAAGGCCAAATCTCTTACTGATGGCAATTTTTCACCAGATTTTATTTTACCTGATATAATATATATTTCTAATTGTTCTACTAATTGAATATATATAGGTCTGTTGTTATCAAATATAAAATTCATAAAAACTCCTTTCTTCATTGTATTACTTGCTTAATACAATAATATATTAAAAATTATAAAAAGTCAAGAAAAAAATTATCAATTTTACTTGATAATTTAATGAAGATAAATAATACTTAATTTCTAATTTTATTTATTACTAATACTTTATTTATAACTATTCCAATTCCTAAACCAAATAAAGAAACTACAAAATACCAAACGGCATGAATTAAAGCTGATTCATTATAATAAATAAAAACTGATGGAATAAAAAATATGGCTACAAGTAGGGGATAGAAATACTTGATTTTTTCTTTAGATATACTAGACATTACTATGGAAAGAATAAAAGTTCCTATTATAAGTAATAATATAAAAACTATTATATCTATTTTTCTTGCTAATAAAGGTAAAATATAGAACATAAATAACTGCAATAACATGATTATTATTTCTTTTAAAAATCTTTTCATTTTTCCTCCTAGAATAATTATAACATAGATTTTTTAAATTTAATTTAATTTTTCTTGAGATTTATTATTCAAATCTAATCTTTCAAAAAATAAACATTTAATAATTTGAAAAATTCCTACAATTATAAATAAAATCGGTATAAAGAACCAAAACTTCATTTGTTCTATTACTCTAATTAAAGAAGCTACTTCACCAAGTTGAATACATATAATTCCTATTCCTATAATTAAGGATACTATTCCAACATATAAGCCTAAAACATTAATTTTAACTTGATTAAAAACACCTAAAACATATAAAAAAACTAAAACAAATGTCATACCACCTAAGATAAAGAAAGCACCAAAACAAATTAAGAGACTATTTTTATTAGTTCCAAGAAAAATAGCTTCACTTGGGTTATCAGGATTATATTTTATTTGTCTTTTATCATAAAAATTAGGAATAGAACCGGTTCCGTAATCAGTTTTAATTGTATACTTTGTATCATTAACTTTATAAAAATAAATTAGACGATAAGTTGTACTATTTTCATATAATTCATAATTACTATAATAAGCATCTGTAATAATATAGTTCTTGGTCTTTTTATTAGTAGAGTAGGTATCTTTAATTCCTAAAAATAAACAAATAATTCCAACTAATAAGACGGTTATAACTAAAAAACTAGAAACAATTATTTTAAAACTAAATTTATTTTTTATAGTAATTGGTTGATTATCCTTTTTAACTTTTAAATAGTATTTACGAGCCATATAACCTATAAAGATTAAAAAGATAATAATTATTAAGTAAAAATATTGAAAACTACTAAATTCAATATAGAACCATATTAATAAAAATATAATAGCAAAGACAATAAAAATAATAGAGTATATTTTATGAAAAAAATTACCTATATTTATTTTATCTAAGGCATAAAAAATATTTTTAATTATATTGCAAATAGTTAATAACAAGAATGTTAATATTAGTAATTTGAAATATATTTGTTCTGTATTAATAAAAGAAAATATTAATATGGTAAGTAAAAAAATAGCTCTAATTATTTTACTAGTAAAAATGGCATTTTTCATAATAGTCTCCTATAATTTATTATTCTTTTATATTATATCATTACTTATATTGTTTTTAGAATAATTTTATTTAAAAGTAAATAAAAATGCCCAATATTTTGAAAATACTGTGCATTTTTGCTATTTTCTTGTCGTGTTTTGCACAATGACTGTGCATTTTCTTTATTATATCATTAAAAAAAGTAAACTTTATTATTTTTTCTAACATTAATTTTCATTCTTGCAATAATTTAGTAAATCTTGAATAGTTGGTTTACTATTTTTTTCAATAGTAAAGTATTCGTTATCTTTATCAAAATTACATCTATAAACATCATAAAAAAGGGTATCATAGTATATTACATTACCGGTCGTTATGGTTTTAAATCTAAATCTTGGAGCTTGCTCATTTAGTTTTACATTACTATAATCTAGAAATAATAACATAGTTATAATTAGAACAATATATCCTAAATTAAGTAATAATCTTTTTTTAAAAGTTTTTTCTTTATTGATAATTATAAAACCAACTAAAGAAATTAACATACCTATAACTGAATAAATAGAACCCCATGATGATTCACTAGGAAATATATAAATAGCACTAAAAATTAAACAAACACCAAAGAATAATAGAATTTCCGAAATCAATTTATTTTTTTTATGAATTTTTTTATTAGTATAATTAATTGTATTCACAATATTTTCTTCAAATTTTTCTTTTTCATTATCTTTAGATATTTTTTCTCCACTTAATAATTCATTAATCGTAATTTCTAATATTTCACATAAGGGCTTAAATAAAGATAAATCAGGCATGTTTTTTCCATTTTCCCAATTGCTAACAGAACGGTCGGATACTCCTAACTTCTCAGCTAATTCTTGTTGGGTGAAATTTTTTTCTCTTCTGCAATTTGCAATAAATTTTCCAATTTTTTCTTGGTCCATAGTTTTTCTCCTTTCACCTTAAATTTTACAATGTAAAAGTATATTTGAACACGAAATAAAGCTTGAGTTAGGTAATTATTTTATTAATATTAATTTTAATTTATAATTATTGTATAAATTTTTTACTATAACTATTATTTATTGTTGCATCAAACCCGTCTGGTAAATATTCATGGGGGATATACTCATTATATTTAATATCCATAAAGTAATTACAAAATATCATTTCAACATATATTATTCTACTATTACCATCAGTAATTGCATATACAAATCCTTGATATGAATCAGCTTCCATAGCTAGTAACTTGTAATTAGTAAATCCTTTAGCTCCATAATAATCAATATAATCTTCTATTCCATATTTATTTAATCTTTCTATTTCTTTTTCATATTCATTTTTAGAATAATCTATTACTAAATAAGCTAAATATTGATTATCCCAGGCATCTAAATAAACCATTTTGAAATCTTTAACATCTAATCCTTCAATTGATTTTGGAAATATTTCTTCTGTCATTCCCCATTTATCTTTATATTTACTATTAGCATTTACTCCTATAACTTCTTGGTATTTCTTGACATCGGTTGTTACTTCTTCTTTATTTAATCCTCCCATAAATACAAATATAAAACTAAAAAAAACTATTAAACTAATTACCATTATTCCAATTGTAATAGCAATATATTTGAAGATATTTTTTTGTTTTTTCATATTATAATATTCTTTTAAAATTAAATCTAAGTTTTCAATACTATGGGTTTGTATTTCATTTTTTTCTATTTTTTCCCCACTTAAAAATTCATTAACATCAATATCTAAGGTATTGCATAATTCTTTTAAAATTGAATAGTCTGGCATATTTCGTCCATTTTCCCAATTTCCAATAGTACGGTCGGATACTCCTAATTTTTCAGCTAATTCTTGTTGAGTAAAGTTTTTTTCTTTTCTACATTGGGCAATAAATTTTCCAATTTTTTCTTGATTCATAGTTTTTCTCCTTTCATACTAACATTTTAAAATTTAATAGTTGATTTTAACAGGAAAAGGAGCAAGGGTAAGTAATTTATTAATAAAATTATTATTTTTCTTCCTAAATATTATAGCATTTTTTAGTAAAATAAAATACTAATTAAAAGTTAGAAAAGGGGAGTAGTATAAAAAAATTATCAATTTTATTTGATAATTTTTATCATATAAGTATAATTTGTCTTACTTTTTTACTTTTAAATCCTTGCAAGTATCTAATACTATATTTTTTAATGTTTCTTTGTTATCTACATCATCAACTAAATACATAGGTTTAGCACCATCATAAGGTATTTGTTCTTGCATATTATATTTTTTGTTACTATCTACTATTTTAACAAGTAATCTATCATCATATATTCCACCAAATAATATTCCATTATAATAAAGTAAATA
>CANQEQ010000016.1 GCA_947595345.1 uncultured Bacilli bacterium
CGATGGTTTTTCATTTATTCCGGCAACTTATTATGGAACATCTGAGAGGTTAGATAGTAAAAAGAAACCTAGTCTTATTTGTCCTCAAGAAAGAGATTTGTTCAGTACAAAAGGAAGTAGTGGTAAAGGAAATAAAAAATTGGAAAAACCAATAGGATTGCTAACAGCTGATGAATTTGCATTTGCTGGTGGTTTATATAATGAAAAAAATGAAAAAAACTATTTATATAATAATTTTTTTACTTGGACCATGTCACCAGCTATGTTTAGCGACTGGGATGGAGGAGCTAGAAACTTTTATATAGCACAAGATGGTACAATTGTATCAAATAATTATGTTAGCATTGATGCCACACTTCGTGCAGTAATCAATTTAAAATCAGATGTTTTACTAGCCGGAGGAAATGGCACAATGGATGACCCATATACAGTAAAATTAGCTAGTTAATTGAGGTAATGAAAGAGAATAAATAAGAATAAAATAAAAATTAAAAAATGAAAATAGAAAAAAACATAAATTAGCAAGAACTAGTTTATGTTTTTTAATATAGTTTTAAGTTTAGTAAATTAATTTATTAAACATCTATATTTTATTTTTTAGGTGTAAACCTAAGGACTAATTTTGTTTTTAACCTCCTTAAAATAAACCTTAATTAATTTTAAAGATTTAGTTAAAATCTCTGCGCACGCCAAGGCCAGTATTAGAAACGTTATCCCATTGGCTTAAACCTCCAGTGTTTGTGAAATACCACTCATTAGCATAAGCAGTTGCCGAATTGAAGTTAGAAGGCGACATTCAAAATATAAATTAGACCTAATGTAAATAATATGCAAAATAAACGAAAAAATCAATAGTAAATTAGAAATTAATTTCAATTTTAAAAAATGTAAAATATTTGTAAATAATAAAAAGGTGAAACACCTTTTTAATTTGGAATAATTACTATTTGACCAACGGTAACATCATCAGTTTCTAACCCATTAATTAACATTATATCTTCAACACTAACATTGAATTTTTTAGCAATACTTTCTAAGGTATCATTAGTTCTTACAACATATGTTTTATAATTATTAGAACTTGGAATAAATAAAATATCCCCAATTTTTAATAAATTACTATTTAAGTTATTCATATCCATTAAAGTATCAGCTGTTGTATTATATCTTTTAGCAATAGAATATAAAGTATCTCCTGGTTTTACAACATAAGTTAAATTATTATTAATATTATTTTCTTGATTATTGTCTTTAATTGGTATAAGTAATTGTTCACCTATATTTAATAAAGTTGTTCCTTGTTCATTAAAATTAATTAATTCGTCTAGAGTTATTCCATAATTTTTAGCAATATTATATAAATTATCTCCAGGTTTAACTGTATATATTAAATAATCACTTGGTACTACTTGTTCAACATTACTACTTGGAAGTTTTAGTATTTGACCAATTTGTAAAATATTACTTGTTAAATTATTTAAAGCTTTTAAAATACCAACCGTAGTATTATTAGCTTTTGCTATATCATATAAATTATCATTTTTCTTAACAATATATATATTATCTTTCATATTCACCTCTTTTAATTATATGACTTAAGGTGTGAAAGTGTACGAAAAAACAAATAAGTTAAATAGTTTTCTTATTTGTTTTTAGCTATTTTATTTTTAACAATTTCTTTAACTAATTCATCAATTGTTGTATAAGTAACAGGAAGACCATTTAAGTATAATCTATTAATAATATTTTCTCTATCTTCTTTCGTTAACTCTACAGTTTCATTATCCATGGTAATAGAGTATGGAGTATTTATAAAACCAGAAATCTTAGAATCAGTTAGATAAGAAGCATTAGTACCAAAGTAAGAACCTTTATATTCATTTAAGTTATTACTTAATAATACCAAATCGTCATATTCTAAAATTTTTCTAGCAACTTCTAATATTTCATTTGGTCCATAGATAGTTAAACTATAAATATCCATCATTTTACTTTCTTCTAAGTTAGCTTTAATATAATTTAAAATTTTAGAAATATCATTTTTTATTCGGTTTTCTTTATCAAAATTTCTTTCTTCATTAGCAGTTAAATATTTTTTATATAAATCTACATCAAAGACTTTAATAGTTGAAACATAACTAGAACTTTCTTTATCAAATTGACTTTTACCAATTCTTTGTTGCATACAAAATCTTTCAGCTGTATATTTGGAATCTAAATAAAGGAGGATATATTTTCTAGCTATATTATATCTTGCTTTATCATAATCAGTTTTTAATTCTTTAGGTTTATAATTTTTTAATTCATATTCACTTAATAATTTTTTAATAGCTTTAAAAGTTTTATCATATTCTTCTTCATTAAAAACAATATCTGGTCTATATTCAACTAAATAATGATTTATTTTTTGACTTAAAACTTTTTTATCAAAAGAGGTTTCATCAAGATATTTAAAACATTCTTCTTTATTATCAAAGAAAAGAATTTTTTCAATTATTGTATAAGTTTTATTCATATTTGGTCTAACATAATTTTTTATATAAAACATAAGATAACTTATAAATTTATTTTTATTGTTATTACTTTCTAAAGTTTGGATTAACTTTCTAAAATTATTTTTTTCTTTATAAGCATTTAAGTAGGTAATATAACATTTTCTAGTAGCTTCTTCTCGTTTCTTTTCTAAATCTTCCATAAAAAACTCCTAACACATTTTTATTATAACATGAATAAAGGAAATAAAAAAGGATTTAGTTAGTTGAACCAAATCCTCCTGTTCCACGGACTGTATCACTTAAAGTATCACATACTTTAAAGTTTACTTTTAAATAAGGGGTAAATACAATTTGAGCTATTCTTTCATTAGGTGAGATTACTTGAGTTTCTTTAGATTGGTTGTAAAGTGCAACTTTCACTTCACCCCGATAGTCAGCATCAATTACTCCAACTTTATTAGCAGGTGCAAGACCTTTTTTAGTAGCAAGGGAACTTCTAGCATATATTAAGCCTACATATCCTTTAGGAATAGCTAAAGATAAACCAGTTGGAACTAAATACATTTCATTAGGTTTAATTTCTAAATCTTCGTCTAACATAGCATATAAGTCAGCCCCAGCTGAATCTTCAGTTCCATAAGTTGGAATAGTAGCTCTTTCGTCTAATTTTTTAATTTCTAATATTTCTTCTTTCATTTTTTTCTCCTTCTTTTTTTAAATAATAATATTTTTATCATATAATTTATTATCTCTATCTTTAAATTCTACATATTGAATATTGTCATAGATAAATTTAATTAAGTTTTCTAAGTCTTCTTCTTTATCTTTAATGTCAGTTATATCAACATAGGAAATAGCTCCACCGGTTGATAATTTTTGAAATTCACTTTCAAATGTTAGTTTATCATATATATTAATATTTTCTTTAGCATTAACTTGAAAAGAATTAGTATAGTAACCTTTATCTGTAATATCCTTGATACTACCATACTTTTCTTTATCAATTCTTGCAAATCTATAACCTAAAGCTTCTGATTTAGTTCCATATAATAGGAAAGAAATTCCGGTTTCCTTTGTCCATTTAAGACATCTAGCTTTAAGTTCTTTCATGACTTTAATTGCAAAAGGTTTACCTAAAGGGTCGGTATGGGAAGTACCTTTCATGATTTTAGTCATTTCATAAATTCCAATATAACCTAAAGAAATAGTGGAATAGCCATTTTTTAAATATTTATCAATGGGTTCATTTTTTTTAAGTCTTGCAATTGCTCCATATTGCCAATGAATAGGGGAGACATTAGATAAAATTCCCATTAAGGCATGATGTCTGCACATTAAAGCTTCATAGCATAAATCTAATCTTTCGTCTAAAAGTTCAAAGAATTTTTCTTCATTACCTTCAGATTTTAAAGCTATCTGGGGCAGATTAATAGTAACAACACCTTGATTAAATCTTCCTTCAAATTTATATTTTCCATCTTCGTCTTTAAAAAGTGATAAGAAGCTACGACAACCCATTGGACTAAAAACATTACCTTCAAAATTTTCTTTCATTTTTTTAGCACTTATATAATTAGGATATAATCTTTTACTTGAACATTTAATTGCTAATTTAGTTAAATAATCATATTTAGAACCATTAAGCGAATTATTTTCACTTAACACATAGATTAATTTAGGAAAGTCAGGAGTAACATAGACACCTTGTTCATTTTTAATTCCTGCATATCTTTGATTTAAAATTTCTTCAATAATTTTAGCTGTATAATCTATATAAGGGTCATCATCTTCTAAGTACATGAATATTGCTACAAATGGGGCTTCACCTTTAGAGGTCATTAAAGTATTAATTTGATATTCAATTGTTTGAACACCATTAGTTAATTCTTCTTTTAATCTATCTTTTACTAACTCTTCAATTACACTTGGTTTTATTTTTCCTTTATACTTTTCATTTAAAATACTTCTAAATTTATCTTCACTTTTCTTTAAATATTTACTTAAATGTTTTATATTAACAGATTGTCCACCATACTGACTTGAGGCAACTAAGGCAATTATTTGAGTTAAAATTGTACAAGCAACTTGAAAACTTTTAGGAGTTTCAATTAATTTACCATTCATAACTGTTCCGTTATCTAGCATATCTTCTATATTGATTAAGCAACTATTAAAAATTGGTTGTAAGAAATAATCAGCATCATGGAAATGGAGAATACCTTCCTCGTGGGCTTCACTTATTTTTTCAGGCAAAAGTATTCTTTTAGTTAAGTCTTTAGACACTTCACCTGCAATTAAATCTCTTTGAGTAGTAGCTAAATAGGCATGTTTATAAGGATTTTCTTCTAATACTTCTTTGTTACTATTTTTAATTAAGGTTAGAATAGACTCATCGGTAGTATTAGCTTTTCTAATTAATTCTCTTTCATAACGATATAACATATAAGCTTTAGATAATTCATATTTATTTAATTCAACTAATTTTTTTTCTATTATATCTTGGATATCTTCAACTAATAATCTTTTCTTTTTAAGCCCTTCAATGTATTTTATAATTTTATTAATTTCATTATCACTGGCACCTTCTTCAATTTGCACATCATTGTTGGCTTTTTTAATAGCAATTCTTATTTTTTCAGCATCATATTCAACAATACGACCATCACGTTTTACTATTTTCATAAAATTACCTCTATAAAAATTATAACAAATAAAAAAATAAAAAACTAGTTGCATGTGCAACAAAAAAGAAATATAATTAAATTACAGTTAACTTTCTTTATAAATAAAGGAGGGGGATATAATGGAAGTAAAATCAATCTTTGATGGAATAGAAGATTTTGAGTTAGAGAAGATGTTAAAATGTTTTGAAGCTCGGAAAATGACATTTAAAAAAGATAGAACAATTGTTACAAATATTATTAATGTTAAAACAGTAGGAATTATTTTATCAGGTACAGCGAATATGATTAGATATGATTATAATGGTAATCGCTCAATTATTGAAAAATTAGAAACTAATTCAGTATTTGGAGAAGTTTTTTCAAGACTGGGAAGTGATATTTCAGTAATTGCTACAAGTGACTGTGAAGTATTATTTATTGAATATGAGCATATTATTAAAAGATGTAAGAAAGGTTGTAGTTATCATAGTACTTTAACTAATAATGTTTTAAAACTTTTATCTTCTAAAATTGTAGAGTTAAATCAAAGACTAGAAATATTATCTAAAAGAACAATTAGGGATAAATTACTATCTTACTTTGAACTTTTAGCTAATGATAATCCAAGACGAACTTTTAATCTTCCTTTTACTTATACGGACCTTGCTGATTACTTATCAGTTGATAGAAGTGCTATGATGCGAGAAATTAAAAATTTAAAAGAGGAAGGTTTTATAAAAACAAATGGTAGACATATTAGTTTAATGAGTTATTAGTAAAATTAATATTATATGAATTTAAAGTTAATTTACAAATTCAGACTTGTTTTTAGTTTTTAGATGTGATACTATATGTGAGTTTGGAGGATATAGATATATGTCATATTTAGAAGCAATTATTTTAATTAGTTATTTAATGACAGTTGCAGTAAGTTATTCTATAAATAAAAAGTTAATTAATAAATATTATTTAGAAGCAGCAAGAAGAGGCTATAAAAATATTTCAGAAGATAAATCTTTATATGATTTCTTTTATGATTTTCCTAAAGAAGTATTTTTAATGTTGATGCCAATTGTTAATATATTTTCATCAGTTTATCATGCTATTTTTAAATTTAATAAAAAAGAACGTTCTAAGTTAATTGCTAAAGAAATAGAAGCTAATGATTTAGTTTTAATGTCAAGTCGGGATAAAGAATTTTTTCTAGAATGTCAAACTATAAAAGCTTTAGATTTAATTAAAGATTTTTCTAAACCTTATATTCCAGAGGATAGTCCTAATGCTTTTTTTAGACATCAAGACCCAGTTATAGAAATAAATGTAGAAACTCTTCATGTAAATAAAAATAGTTTAAAAGAAGAGGTTAAATTAGAAACTCCTAAAGAAGAAATTGATGTTAGAAGAAAAAAATTAAGAGAGATGAAAAAAGCTTTAATTAGAGATATAATGTTAATTATTTACACTGAAGCATCATATGACGAGAAAGAGAAGCAAGTAGAAGAAACTGTCAATGAATATTGTCTTAAATTAAGTAAACATAAAAATATTTTAGAAAAAAAATAAATGAGATAAAACTTATAATTAATTTATCTCATTTTATTTATTAGTAATTAAAGAATTATTTTTATTTTTTCCACACAGTTCATTCATAGAAATATTAAACGTTTTAGATATTTTATACAAGTTAGAAGTTGAAATATAAATTTCGCCTTTTTCATATCTAGCTATACAAGCTTGCGTTACACCTAAGATATTAGCTAAATTTTCTTGAGATAAATGTCTTTGAAGTCTTATTTCTTTTAAATTATTACCAAGTGTTTGTAAATTAATGCCTTTGATATAATTTTTAGAATTTTTTTCATTGGTGATACCTAGTACATAATCAATTGCATAATTAAAATAGTCAGCAAAATCTATTAAATTCTTTAAAGGAATAACATTAATTCCTAGTTCCCATAAAGAATATGCTGGACGTTTGATATTCAAAATATTAGCCATGTCTTTTTGACTAAGGTCATTATCTTCACGTATATCTCTTAGTCTTGTAAAATCAATCATAATATTTACCAC
Source organism: uncultured Bacilli bacterium (assembly GCA_947595345.1). Taxonomy (GTDB): domain Bacteria; phylum Bacillota_I; class Bacilli_A; order RF39; family UBA660; genus RUG591. The sequence continues at coordinate 7,229 of CANQEQ010000016.1, forward strand.
CAATTCAATTTTCACATTTTAAGAAGAATAAATAGGTTATATGCTATTTTTAGTTATTTTTTTGCTACTTTGTGTTATAATATGGGTGTTGAGTGAGGTATTATATGAAAAAAACAGAAGATTTTAAGCAAAAAATAATAGATATTAGTTTAATGGAGGCTAAAGAGACCTCAAAGTATCATTTAGATATGATGTATTTGGCTTTAAAGGTATTTAAAACAGAACTTAATTACCTAGATAATAATAAACCAAGTAGGTTTTCTAAAAAGAAGATGGAAGAATATATCCATAATCATGAATTATTAGAAAATAGTATTAAAACTTTTAATGAAGCTATTAATCAAGAGCTTAAAAATTTGTCCAACTTATCCGATAATTAAAACAACAGACCATTTAGCCTGTTGTTTTTAAGTATTTTTATAATTTTAAAATCAGATTTTACTAGTAAATTTTGCTTTAGAAATTGTCGTTTTCTGTTAAGGTTTTCCATAAATGTACCCCCCTAACTATAATTATATCATAAAGGACTTTATATTTTCACGTATTATACACTAAAACTAGACACTCACTTATTAATTTAAAAAAATAATTTCTTTTTTTAATATTGTATTTAAAATTTAGATAGTGTAAAATTTTATTAGGAAGTATTTTATAAAAGTAGGTGGCATATGAATTTATCAAAGTCAAAATATTGTAATGCTTTTCAATGTATGAAAATGTTATGGTTAGATACCAATAAAAAAGAAGTTCGAGATGACATTAATAATCAAAGTGTTTTAGATAATGGAACTTTAGTAGGGGAAGTTGCTAAAAATTTATTTGGTCCTCATATTAATATTGAATTTAATAAAGATTTAAGTAAAATGTTAGAGGATACTAAAAAAGCTTTAACTAATAAGGAAGCAGTTATAACCGAAGCATCTTTTTCTTATAAAAATAATTTTTGCAGTGTTGATATATTAAAAAAAGATGATGAAGATTATGAGATTTATGAGGTTAAAAGTTCAACTTCTTTAAAAGATATTTATATAGAGGATTTGTCATATCAAGTTTTTGTTCTATTAAAGTTAGGTTATAAAATAAGAAAAGCTTCACTTGTTCATATTAATCCTAATTATATAAGAAAAGGCGATTTAGATTTAAAGAAATTATTTAAAATAGAAGATATAACCTCTTTAGTAATTTCTAATAAAGATAAAGTTGAAAAGAAAATATTAGAAATTAATAATTATATGGAAAATAAGGAAGAACCTAAAGAAGATATAGGACTTCATTGTATAAAACCTTATGATTGTCCATTCTTTAAATATTGTACTAGAAATTTACCAAGTAATAATGTTTTTAAAATAAGTGGTATGCGAAGTAGTCAGAAGTTTGATTTATATAAAAAGAATATTTATTCGTATGAAGATTTGCTTAAAAGTGATATTAATAAAAAATATAAGCAACAAATAGAGTTTGAGCTTTTTAATAAAGAACCATTTATAGATACTAAAAAAATACAAGAATTTTTAAATACTTTAACATATCCTCTTTATTTTCTTGATTTTGAAACATATGAACAGTTAGTACCAGAGTATGATATGATAAAGCCTTTTATGAAAATACCATTTCAATATTCTCTTCATTTTCTAGAATTTGATGGAGCTAAGTTAGAACATAGGGAATTTTTAGCTTCTGTAAATTCTGACCCTAGAAGAGAAATTGCTCTTAGTTTAGTTAAAAATATTCCTAAAGATGTTTGTACTTTAGCTTATAATATGAGTTTTGAAAAATCAGTTATAAAGAATTTAGCTAATTTATTTCCAGATTTAAGTGAACATTTAATGAATATTCATGATAATATGAAAGATTTAATGGTGCCTTTTATGAAAAGAGAATATTATACTAAAGATATGCAAGGTTCTTATTCTATTAAATATGTTTTACCATCTTTATTTCCAAATGAACCTAGTTTAGATTATCATAATTTAGATTTAGTTCATAATGGAAGTGAGGCTATGGATTTTTATCAAGCTTTAAAAGACTTGAAGGGAAGAGAGTATGATAAAGTAAAAGAGAGATTATTAAGATATTGTGAGCTTGATACTTATGCTATGGTTAAAATTTATGAAAAGTTAAAGGAAGAATGTTTAGTTAATAATCATTAAAGAATTTGTAATTAGTTTAGTTAGTAATTTTTTACTTTAAAAATATTACTAACTTTTTTAATTATAGGGTGCAATTTTTATTTTTTATGATATAATAGATTTTGTATTTGCTCGTATGGTGAAATTGGTAGACACGATTGACTCAAAATCAATTTTTCTTTGAAAGTCCCGGTTCAAGTCCGGGTACGAGCACCAAATAGTTAATTGCCCTTATTTTATAAGGGTTTTATTATAAAAAAAAGAATAACTAGACAATTCAAGTGTTGCAAAATTTGCAAAAGTTTAAAAAAGATAATAGTAATGTTAAAATAAATATTGATTACTATAATCTTGATATGTTCAATAATAAATTAGACAAAATAATGATATAACTTTTTATGACCAATTATCTTTTTCTTTTTATATTTATATGATACCTTATTGTTAAGGAGATTTTATGAGTATTAAAGAATTAAAAAAGAAATATAAACAAGTATATAAATTAAATGATGGTAATTATGCAGTAAGTGATAAAAGTCAAAATGAAATATGTGAAGTAGATTATTGGAATGCTTATACAGCAATAGATGAAGTATATGGCTTAGAAGGGAATTGGGGATTAGTAGATAAAGATGGCAATGTTATTATAGAACCACAGTATATTTATCCTTTTATAGAATATAAAGATAACTATCAAGTAACGCTACCATATGAATATCAAAAAGTTGATGGTAAAGAAATAATAGTAACCTTAAAAAATGGTTTAATAGATAAAAAGGGAAATACTATAATACCTCTAAAATATTTGTTTATGGAAGCAATGGATAATACAGGAACATATTTTAAAGTTTTTAATCCTAAACTTAAAAGAGATGGAGTTTTAGATAAAGAAAATAATATAGTTGTTCCTTTTAAGTATCAATATATAAAAGCATCACCGGATTTAGAATTAATGATTAAAACTAAGTATTGCAATATTTATCCGGATAATATTTATCAAGTAAAAGTATGTAATAATTATTTATATGGTGTATATGATTTGAAATTAAAAAAAGAAATAATTAAACCCAAATACAAATATTTAAGAATTATAGGTTACAATAAATTCTTAGTTGGAGAAGATTATAATAGTTGTAATACTTTAATAAATGAAAAAGGTAATGTTATAATGAAATAGGTGATTTATGATGGATAAAAATTATCATGAAAAGAATGGAAATGTTTTATATATTATTAATGTTTTAAAAAAATATTCTAGTGAAGAACATAAACTTTCAGTTAGGGAAATTATTAAATATATTGAAGATATATATGGAGTAGTAAATGATAGAAGAACTATTGAAAGAAATATTCTCCTTTTAAAAAATCAATTAGATTATGATATTATAGTTTCTAAAATAGGCAATAAAAATTACTATTATTTATTAAATAATCCTGATACAGATTTTGAAATAGGCGAGATAAGAACTATTATTGATACTTTTAGTTATGCTACCTTTATACCCGAAAGTATATCTAAAGAAATAATTAAAAAATGTCAAAATATGCAAAATATATATGAAAATAAAAAATTACAAGATTATCAAATATATTCTAATAGTATTAAGACTGATAATAAAGAAATTATAAAAAATATTGAGGATATTAATGAGGCTATTTATAAGAAGAAAAAGATTTCTTTTGATTACTATAAGTATGAACTTAATCCTACTTTAAATAATGTTAAGATAAATAGTTATATAGTATCACCTTATAATATAATTTATTCACTTCAAGAATTATATTTAATTGCTTTAAAAAATGGTGAAAAAAAGTTAAAAAAATTCCGACTTGATAGAATGAAGAATGTTAATATATTAGATTATGATATAGTAAAAGAAGTTAGAGAAGAAGATTTAAAGAAAATAATTACTGCTTCTATTTCTATGTATGGTTGTGAAGGAGTAGATATTGAGGTTTTATGTGATAATTCGCTTCTTGATAATGTTATTGAAGTATTTGGAAAAGATATAAAAATATCTAAATATGATAACGAGCATTTTAAATTAATTATGAATAAAGATATAGATGGTTTTAAATATTATGTTTTAAGAAATATAGAATTTATAAAAATTATTAAGCCTCAAAAGTTAAAAGATGAGATTAAAAGCATTTTAAAGAAGTATTTAGAAGAGAATTAACTTTTCATGACCAGTTGTGTTGTTTTATATTTTAAGATATGTTAAATTCGTTTTAAAGGAGTGAAATAATGAAAATAAAAAGTTATAATGATTTAATTAAAGTTGAAGGTAATATGGTTGTAGATTTAAGTGAGTTAGAACCTAAATTAATTAAAAGAGCCATAGATTTCTTGACTGGATTAACTTCTAGATGTGGAAGTTTAACTAAAGTAGCTTGCTATAAATATTTAGTTAAAATAAATTGTAGGTGATTATGAATAAAATATTATATACTTATGCTAAAAAAAATACTAAAATGAATTTAGCTTCAGAAAATGAGATAAAAGAATTTAAGGAAGAATATAGAAAATTTTTAAATACTTTATGGAATGCTCTTGAAAAGAATGAAATAAAATATACTAAAAAGCCAAAGCGAGGACCATATTTTGACCCCGATAGTTTTTCAGGGAAGAAACGAGGTAATAAATTATTCTATGAAGATTTATGTGAGTTTTTAAATTCTAAAAGTAAGACAAGAAAATATACATATGAAGCTAATTTTATTAAATGCTTGGGAGTAGAACTTTATTCTGACCAATTTGGTTTTTCAGCTCCTTGTACTAATTTGAATCATGTTTATGATAAGTATTTAGAAGTATCTCAAAAATTAGGAAAAGATAAAGATTTAGCCATAGAAAAAGTGATTAATTGGGTAATGAAAACGAGAACAGTAGGAGGTTCATTTATTTGGCCTAAGCCAAATGATTGGGAAAAGACTTATAATCTTCTTAGAGGTGGAAGTTGTTATAAAGGAAGCTATATAGAAGATAGAGTTGATTTGACATTACTTGAAATAAGACATTATTTTAAAAAAACTAGTCAAGAACCAGAAATTTTGCCTAATTGTAATTTGGAATGTAAATGGTTAAATTCTTTTAAAAGTTTTGAGAATTATGTTGACGAACTTGGTTTTAATTCATTTGTAGATAAAAACTATATGCCATATGATATTCTTGAAAGTAATTTTTCAGAAGGCAAGAGGGTAGTTATTAAAGAAAATAAAGTTGATTATAAAAAGAAAAAATCTTTATATAAAATAGAAAATGAAGAAGATTATTTAAACATGTTAGAGAGAATGTTTGATAATGTAACTTTATTAATTGAAGAACGTTTTAATAAATCTTAAAAAAGAGAAAAGTAATTATACATTTTATGACCAGTCTTATTGCATATTCTTTCTTTTTAGAATAAAATCTTAAAAGAAAAGGAGGAAATAAGATTTTGAAAAAGTATAGGGTCATCATGAATAATGTTGACAAGGTTACAGATTATGTTGACCTTTGTTGTGATGTTAGAACAATTTATATGAATAGTATAGTGGCTCAAAAAAAATTAAAAAGATTAGCTAAGAAGGTTCCTAAAAAATATGATGTTAAAAGTATTAAAGAGTTTGAGAAAGAAACGGGGCTAATTTTAAAATACTATATATTTGAAAATAAATATGATTTTTTAGAGTATACTAATTTAGGAGTATTTCCTGATAATGAAAGGTTAATAAGAGAGTATGGTATTGGAAAGTATCCTTATAAAGAAATGATGAAAACTCACCTTAAAAACTTTGATATACTAATAATTGATAAAACTAATATTAAAAAAGTAAAGAAGTCGTCACTTTAATAACTTCTTTTTTGTTTTATGATAATACCAGTTTTATTAAAAAAATATTAATATTTTAAAGTTGTAGATAAAATAGTATTTGTATGCTATAATTATAAATGAGGAGAAATCAAGCCTCCTCTTTGTAATAGAAGTAGGCAAGTATTTAACTTTGCAGTGTTGAGTACTTACCCCAAAAAAATTAGGTAAGTACTTAATCTAAAGCAGATTGAGTACTATTTTTTTTATTAAACTTATAGTATAATTATATTTATAAATAGTATGGTGAGATATGAAAAAAAATTTAAAGATTATAGTAGCTCTTCTTTTAGTTTTAATAGGAATAATTATATTAGATACTTTACAAGCTAAAGTATTTGATAATAGACCACTTATAAAAATTACTAAAAATTATAATGAAGGAAATCTATTAAAAAAGGATATAGGAATTTTCTTGTATACTTATGTTTTTACAAGTGAAGAAAAAGTAACGGTTTATAAATGGGAAAAATATTCTCCACCACTTGAGACAATAAATGATAATAAAGATAAGGAAGATAATGAAATGGAAAAAATTACAAGTGTTAATGTCATTATAAATAATGAAAAATATCAAGCTATAATTGAAGATAATGATACAGTTGAAGCTTTTATAAACATACTACCTCAAGAATTTACTATGCAAGAATTAAATGGTAATGAAAAATATATTTATATGGATAGAACCTTACCAACAAATGCAGTAAATCCGAAACATATTGAAAAAGGAGATATAATGCTTTTTGGAAATAATTGTTTAGTAATCTTTTATAAATCTTTTGATACAAATTATAGTTATACTAAAATAGGACATATTGATAATTTATCTGATTTAGGTTCTAATGATATATTAGTAAAATTTGAAAAGTAAAGATTTACTAACTTAAATGTCAACTATTTGTAAAGATGAAGACATTATTTTATAGTTAATCATTTAATAAATATATTAAGTACTTAGTTATATAGACTAAGTATTATTTTTTATTTAGTATTATAGTTAAGTTTTTACATTTCTTTATTTACGTATTTAAAAAAAATAGGTATAATTAAATAAGTGTTATAAAAATTGTAAGAGAGGATAAATATTCATGAAAAAAATCATAATTTTAATTTTATTAATTACCTTAACAGGTTGTTCATTATTTAAAGAAGAAAAAGAAAATGTTAAAGAAGAAAAGCCATCTCAAGAAGAAGTTCAAGAAAAAGAACAAGCTATTGAAGAGACAACTTATAAAGACGATAATCAAATTGTAATATCTTTATATACAGGTCAAACAAGTAATTATGTAAAAAGAGAAGTTTTTGATTCTAAATTAGAGGAATATAAAGATATAGGTTTATTTTTTGTGATATTAGATAATAAAGACAATATTAAAGAAGGAACTATAAAAAGTTTATATAATAGATATTCTGCTAACTATCCTGATTTTTCTAAGTATAAAATAGGTTATAATGTAAGTTTTAAATTAAAAAATGGTGAAGAGTTTAATGAGAATATTTTAAAACCTCTTGAATTTTCAGCATTTAGTTTTAGTAAATATTTATATGTTTGGTTATATGATGACATCAACAATAGTGGTTGGTATTCGCATTTAGAGCCAGATGATTATAAAGAAAATACAGTTATGTCTAGTATTAAATTAATGGCAACTAGTAATACTGAAGAAATAGATGGTGATATAAAGTTAACGGTATTTACATATGATACGATGGAAGATTTTGATGCTAATAATAATTATCGTGGTAGTAGTTCCTTTACAACTTCAATTAGGAGGATAGGATGAAAGAAATAGGCGAAGAAGTAGTTAATAGTTTAGTTAGATTTGGTTTTAAATTATTATTAGCAATAGTTATTGTTACTATTGGGTTTAAATTAGTTAATTTTATTTTAAAAAGATTTCAAAAAGGAAGATTTTATAAACATATAGAAAAAAGTTCTCAAACCTTTATAGTTAGTATTTTAAGTATAGTTTTAAAAGGTTTAGTTGTTTTAACAGCTATAACGGAACTTGGTATTCCGACAACCTCAATTATTGCTGTTTTAGGTTCGTTTGGTCTTGCTTTAGGTCTTGCTTTACAAGGTGGTTTATCTAATATTGCTGGGGGAGTTATGATAATGTTATTTAAGCCTTTTAAAGTTGGTGATTATATTGATACTCATAGTGACTCCGGAACTGTTACAGCTATTAATATATTTAATACGGTTTTAAATACTTATGATAATAGAACGGTTGTTATACCTAATGGCAGTTTATCTAATATGACAATTGTGAACTATACCAAGAAGCCTGAACGTCTTTTAGATATAACTGTTTCAGTTTCTTATGATTCTGATATTAAAAAAGTAAAAAAAGTTCTTTTAAAACTTGCTAAAGAAAGTATTTATAATATAAAACCTGAAGAAACTTTAGTAGCTTTAAAAGAATATCAAGATAGTGCTTTAATTTTTACCCTTCGTTTATTTGTTTTAAATGAAGATTATTGGACTTGTAAATTTGAATTTTTAGAAAAAATAAAAGAAGAATTTAATAAAGAAGGTATAGAAATACCATATCCAAAACTTGATGTAAATATTTCTAAATAATTAGTTAAAAATCACGCCTTTAAGTCTTTAGAATAAGATAAAATAAGGAGTGATTTTTTTGGATTATAAATTTTATTATAATAAAGTTAATGGTCATGATGATTATGGTTTTAAAGGAGTTACTAAAGATTTATATGGACTTAAGTGCAGTAAGTTTAAATTAAAGTATCCCCCTCAAGAACAAGAAGGCCAACCGGGTTTAGAGTATTTAATGAAGCCTTTACCTATATTTGATAATCAGCATTATAAGGGAAGTGGCAAATTAAAAGATAAAGTAGCTATTATAACAGGAGGTGATTCTGGAATTGGTAGAGGAGTTGCTGTTCATTTTGTTAAAGAAGGAGCTAAAGTTGTAATAGTTTACTATAATGAGACTCAAGATGCTCTTGATACTAAAAGATATATTGAAGCTTTAGGTGGTGAGTGTCTATTAATTAGAGGAGATTTAAAAGACCCGGGATTTTCAGAAAAAATAGCTAATGATACTATGAAGGCTTTTCATAAAATTGACATTTTAGTTAACAATGCCGGAGTGCAATTTCAACAAAAAAGCTTATTAGATATATCTAATGAACAATTTGATTACACAATGAAAACGAATATTTATTCTATGTTTTATTTGACAAAGAGTGTTTTAAAATATATGAAAAGTGGAGCTTCAATTATAAATGTTAGTTCAGTTACTACTTTTTATGGAGAACCTGAGTTAATTGATTATGTTACAAGTAAAGGAGCTATTGTAGGATTTACTAGAGCTTTAGCTACTAATTTAGCTGATAAAAATATAAGAGTTAATGCTGTTGCTCCAGGTTACTTTTGGACGCCTTTACAACCAGCTTGTTGGGAAGCTTTAAAAATACCGACTTTAGGAGCTGATGCACCTATGAAAAGAGCCGGAGAGGTTTATGAACTTGCACCAATTTTTGTTTACTTAGCATCAAGTGATTCTTCTTATGTAACAGGTCAAGTTATGCATGTAAATGGAGGACTTTATAAAGGTTAATTATAAATTCAAAGCATAAAAAAACTAGTAATCGTTTAATTTGATTACTAGTTTTAATTTCAAAATATTTTTTAACGGTTATAGAATTCAACGATAAGTGATTCATTTATATCAGCTGGAAGTTCATTACGTTCAGGGTATCTTACGAATTTAGCAGTATTTGAATTCTTATCAAAATCTAAATATTCAACTCTAGTAGTAACGTTTTCTAGAGCTTCTTTAACACATTTTAAATCTTTTGAATTTTCTTTTAAAGCAATAGTTGAACCTATTTTAACTCTAAATGATGGAATATCAACTTTTTTACCATCAACAGTTATATGACCGTGATTAACAAGTTGTCTAGCTCCACGTCTTGTATTGGCAAATCCCATACGATAAACGATGTTATCAAGTCTTGATTCAAGAAGTTTTAAGAAATTTTCACCAATAATTCCTTGCATTTTAGAAGCTTCAACAAATGTCTTATGAAATTGTCTTTCATTAAGACCATACATAAACTTAACTTTTTGTTTTTCTTTTAATTGTTCACCATATTCAGAAAGTTTACCTTGTCTTTTAGCACCATGAATACCAGGTTTATAAGGACGTCTTGCTATATCTTTTCCATTTTCAAGTAAAGAAAATCCAACTCTACGACTTTGTTTACGACTTGGTCCTGTGTATCTTGACATATTTTCCTCCTTCAATATTATTCATAAACATTGATATTTATACAATTTTTAGGGAATTCTTTTTAATATTTTCACCAGATAACCTTGGCTACTAATAAACGTAAAGAACACATTAAAAATTGATACAAACTGGGTTATCAATTGAATATGTACCCATATTATATGTGATACTCTAGAAAATGTCAACAAAAAATATTGATTTTAAATATTTGAAATGCTAAAATAAGCTCATTTGGGAGGTTTTATGTTTAGAGAAAAAATAAAGTTATCCTGTCAAGACTTTGGAATTGATATAAAAATAGAAGAGTTTGAAATAGCTCTTGTTAATAGGTTAGCTTCAGGCATTAATTTATATTTAGTACCAGTTAATATTTCTAAAATAGAAAATAATAATAGAGTAGTTAGATTAGGAATTTTAGAAAATTCTTTAGAAGCTAAGTTTTTAGAAAACTTTAAATCACCTGAGGACTTGAATAATTTAGTTGGTGAAACTTTAAGTTTAGCTTTTGTTGATAATATACCTTTAGCACTTATAATAGATAATAATATATGTTTAATAGAAAGTATGTTAGATAAAGATTTAAAATTAAAAGAGTTTTATATTGATGAGTACTTTATATCTTTAACTAAAGAGTATTTACGTCTTTTTTATGGTCTTAGTGAAGAAGAGTTTATAAGTATTCTAAAAAATGAACTACCTAAAGTAAAAACTTTAAAATAAGAAAATAAAAATTAAAGTTTTTAAAATGTTAGCATAGATTATATAGAAGTTAATAGAAAAAACTTCTAAAAAAGTGTAGTAAAGTGTAATTAAGTTCATAAAAAGAAGAAAAAAAGTAAAAAAATGTTGACAACTTAAATCAACTATTGTATATTATTCATGTTCGTGAAATTAGGCTTATTTTTAGATAAGTTTTAATTTTATATTACAAAATGATACACCTGGGTGTGTGTTAGGAAGGAGAGAATATGCCTACAATAAATCAATTAGTAAGAAAAGGTAGAAGTAAGAAGGTAAGAAAACCAAAAGCACCAGTTTTATTAGTTGGAATAAATACAATTGAAAAGAAGCAAACTAAGATTAATGCTCCTCAAAAACGTGGTGTTTGTGTTCGTGTTGGTACAATGACTCCAAAGAAGCCAAACTCAGCTATGCGTAAATTCGCTCGTGTTAAGCTTTCTAATGGAATGGAAGTTACTTGTTATATTCCTGGTGAAGGACATAATTTACAAGAACATAGTGTTGTATTAATTCGTGGTGGTCGTGTTCCGGATTTAATTGGTGTTAGATACCATATTATTAGAGGAACATTAGATACTGCTGGAGTAAAAGATAGAAAACAAGGCCGTAGTAAATACGGGGCTAAGCGTGAAAAGAAAAAATAGTAAATAAAATTTACTTGAAAGGAGGAAATAGAAATGCGTAAAAAACGTGCAGTTGTAAGAGATGTATTACCAGACCCAATATACAACTCAAAAGTAGTTACAAAGTTAATAAATCGTATTATGCTTGATGGTAAAAAAGGAAAAGCAGAAAAGATTTTATATGAAGCATTTGATATGGTAAAAGAAAAAACAGGAGAAGAACCAATTACTGTATTTGAAAAAGCTTTAGAAAATATTAAACCTCAACTAGAAGTTAAATCACGTCGTGTTGGTGGTTCTAACTATCAAGTACCTATTGAA
>CANQEQ010000017.1 GCA_947595345.1 uncultured Bacilli bacterium
GCAACTACAAGTTGTCAAACTATATATCATATAACTTCAATAGAAGGAAATGCAATTAAAACAGCTTCTAGTAAGACTTATGAAATAACAAATTCGCTTGGAAGTGAAATAGGACTTTATAAAACAGTAGATAATGATGGAGATACATATTATTATAGAGGCGATGTTAAAAATAATAATGTAAAATTCGCTGGATTTTACTGGAAAATAATAAGAGTAAACGGCGATGGTTCTATAAGGTTAATTTATAATGGTGACCATGCCAATGCAACTGGACAAGAAACATCTGTAGTAAGTAATACAGCTTATAATCTTTATGCAAGAGACCAAGCCTATGTAGGCTATATGTATGGAGATAATTTTTCGGAAACTCCAATTAAAAGTAATGAAATAACTTATACTGAACTTTCAGAAAATCAAGCTCTAACTTTGGCAACTGGTTTTTCAAATGATAATTCAACCAAAACATTTACTTTAACTGGAAATACTTATAATAGTACAATAAAAAATTTAGGTTCTAAATTGAATGAAGGTTATAAATATTTTTGTAAAGAAAATAATTGTAAAATAATCATTGAAATAAAGTCAATAAATAGTCCAACTTCAATTCAAATGTATTATCATGCATATAGTTCAACTTCATATGAAGGAACAAGAGAGAATACAGCAAGTAGTAATGCAAAAATACAGCTTGAAAATTGGTATACAAACACTTTTTCAAATAAAACTGAAAACGGCTTTAATGCAACTAATTATGTAAATACTGGAGGGACATTTTGTAATGACCGGTCTTTATCTTCTGGAAATGGCTTTTCTTTAGATTCTAAGACAATGTATAATAGTAGAATAAGAATTCTTCAAGATAAAAAACCAACTTTAGTTTGTAAAGATGTAGAACAAGATTTATTTAGTGCTAAAGGAAGTAGTGGTAAAGGAAATAAAAAATTAGAAAAGCCGATAGGCCTAATAACAGCTGATGAGGCTAGTTTTGCAGGGGGATTAGTTAATGAACAAAACAATAATTATTATTTAAGAACTGGACAATTATATCTTACTATGACACCAGACAGATTTGAGACTACTTCACCGGGGGCTATGTTATATCAAGTTGCAGCTAGTGGAGCCTATGCACAGTTTTTTGCAGGTTATTTACTTGTTGGCCTACGTGCCGTTATCAATCTAAAATCAGATGTTTTACTTGCTGGTGGAAATGGAACGATGGATGACCCATATACAGTAAAGTTAGCAAGTTAGTTAAGGTAATGAAAGAGAATAGTAAGAATAAAATAAAAAAGAAAAGAAAATAGAAAAAATAAATTAATAAGAGTATATTACAACTAATATATTCTTATTTTTATAATATTTTTTAGAAAATAAATATACAAAAATAAGGACATTTGTTATAATAAAAGTAAATTTATTGCTATAATGGGGAGGTTTTAATATGTATATACCACTTTATAATAAAACAACCTATACATTACTTTCTAGTTTACTTGAAGTAGACGATTTAATAGAAATTGCCCTTGAAAATAAATTAACTAGTATAGCTATATGTGATGATAATTTATTTGGAGCTATGGAATTTATTAAAAAATGTCAAACTAATAATTTAAAACCAATTATAGGCCTTGATTTAGAAGACCGTCTTCTTTATGCTAAAAATTATAAAGGATATCAAAATTTATTAAAACTTACAACTATTAAAAGTGAAAGAAATTTAACAAATGAAGATTATATAAAATATAAAAGTGATTTAATATGTATTCCCCTTAAAGCTATTGATTTAATTTATGAAACAGTTTTTTACCCTTTAAATAACGATAATCAAAATATGGAAAATGTAATTTATATAAATAAAAATTTATATAAAGATAAAAATGATTATGAAATACTTAAATATATAGAACTATTAAGAGATAATTTAACAATTACAGCTAACTATGAACCTAAAAAAAATTGTTATTATAAAGATGTTAATGTTTCTAAACAAGCTCTTCTAAATACTTTTAAATTATGTGATATGTGTAATTTAGAACTTCCAAAATATGAACTTAAATTAGCTATCTTTGATAAAAATGTAGAGCCATCTTTGTATCTTACGAATTTAGCTAATATGGGACTTAAAAAAAGACTTAAAGGAATAGTAAAACCTGAATATCAAGAAAGATTAGATAAAGAACTTAATGTAATTATAAATATGGGATATGCTAATTATTTTTTAGTTGTTTATGATTTTATTAAATATGCTAAAAGGCAAGGTATTTTAGTAGGACCTGGTAGGGGAAGTGCTGCTAGTTCTTTGGTTAGTTATTCTCTTGGTATAACAGATATTAATCCCTTAGAGTATGATTTATTATTTGAAAGATTTTTAAATCCTGAACGAATTACTATGCCGGATATTGATACAGATTTTCCAGATATTTATAGAGATTTAGTAATTAAATACGTTAAGGAAAAATATTCTTCTAAAAGAGTTGCTAATATAATAACCTTTGGAACAATGGGAGCTAAACTTGCTGTAAGAGATATTGGAAGAGTTATGAATATATCCTTAGCTGATATTGATTATATAAGTAAAATAATTGGAGCTAAAAAAGATAAATTAATTGATATTATTAGAAATGATATTCGGTTACAAGAATTAATTAAAAAAGATATTAAAATAAAAAAATTGATGCAAGTTGCAGTTAGAGTAGAAGGAATAAAAAGACATACCTCAACTCATGCAGCTGGAATTATAATTTCAAGTGTTGATTTAGACGAGGTTATACCTTTAGTTTATGACGAGAATTTATATATATCCGGATTTGAAGCAAGCTATTTAGAAGATTTAGGCCTTTTAAAAATGGATTTTTTAGGAATAAAAAACTTAACAACAATTATGGAAATTCAAGAAAGAATTGAGAAATTAGAAAACATTAAAGTTAAATTTAGTGATATTCCAATAAATGATAAAGAAACTATGGAATTATTTCAAGTTGGGGATACCAATGGTATATTTCAGTTTGAAAGCTTAGGAATGAAAAACTTTTTAAGAACTTTAAAACCTAAAAATTTCAATGAATTATTAGCAGCTATTGCGCTTTTTAGACCAGGACCAGCCTCATCTATTCCTTCTTTTATAAAAAGAAAAGAAGGACTTGAAAAAATAGATTATTTTACTGAAGAATTAAAGCCTATTTTAGAGTCTACTTATGGAATTATAGTTTATCAAGAGCAAATTATGCAAATTGCTGTAGCTGTTGCTGGATTTACTTTAGGAGAAGCTGATATTTTAAGACGAGCTATGTCTAAAAAGAAAAAAGAACTTTTAATTGAAATGAAAGATAAATTTATAAAAGGAAGTTTAAAAAAAGGTTATAAAGAAGAATTAGCTGTTAAAATATATGATTTAATTGAGAGATTTTCTTTATATGGTTTTCCCAAAAGTCATAGTGTAGCTTATACTATAATTGCTTATAAAATGGCGTATTTAAAAGTTCATTACAAGAAATACTTTTATGTAAGTCTTTTAAATAGTGTCATATCTGATACAACTAAAACGAAAGAATACATTTATGAAGTAAAAAAATACAATTTAGAAATATTAAAACCAGATATTAATTATAGTGATTACCTTTATACAATTCATGATTCTAAGATTATTTGTCCTTTTACTTTTATTAAAGGAATTAGTAAAATCATTGCAACTAAGATAATAGAAGGAAGAAAAGGGGGCTTTAAAGATATTTATGATTTTTTTCAAAATACTTCAGATATTTCAAGGTCTACTTATGAAACTTTAATTAATGCTGGGGCAATGGACGAATTTGGTTTTACTAGAAAAACTTTAATAGAAAATTTAGATAGTTTAATCAATTACTCTAATTTATGTAAAGAATTAGAACCAACTTATGTTTTAAAGCCTGAAATAGAAATAAAAGATGAGTATGATAATGATTATTTAATCAATAAAGAAAAAGAATTATTTGGATTTTTTTTGACAAATCACCCAGTTTTAAGTTATAAAGCAAAATTTCGTGATATAATAGATTTAGTTAATATAGAAAATAATTTCAATAAAATGGGAAACTTTATTATCATGGTAGAAACCTTAAAAGAAGTTAAAACCAAAAAAGGAGACTTAATGATGTTTTTCTCAGGAAGTGATGAGGAAAGAGTAGTAGAATTTACTTTATTTCCAAATATATATAAAGAATATAATAATCTTAAAAAAGGCGATATATTAAAAGTATTTGGAAAAATTGAAAAAAGAAACGGTACTTATCAGATAATAGTTTCTAGCTTTGAAAAGTTAAATTAAGGAGGATTATGAAAAAAACAAAAGTTGTAGCAACTCTAGGACCTAGTACTAAAGAGCAAGAAATAATTAATCAAATGGCTTTAAGTGGAGTAGATGTATTTAGAATTAATTTAAGTCATGCCAATTTTTTAGAATGTGATGATTATATTAAAAAAATAAAAAAAGCTGAAAAAGCTTCTAAAAGAATACTTGGAATAATGTTAGATATTGATGGACCTAGTATTAGATTAGATAAATTAAAAGAAGAGGAAGTATGTCTTGAAACAAATGCTACTATACGTTTTTATAATTATCATGTTCTTTGCAATAATACTCAACTTTCAACTAATTATGATAATATTGTAGAATTAGTCTCTCTTAATGATATTATCCTACTTTCTAATGGCAAGGTTAAACTAGAAGTAAAAGAAGTTAATAAGGATAATTTTGTTTGTAATATATTAGAAGGGGGAATTATAAGAAGTAATCAAACTGTTCATATAAGAAATGCTAAAGTAAATCTTCCTTTTATAAGTAAAAAAGATAAAGAAAATATTTTATATGCTATTAAAAATAATGTTGATTATTTAGCTCTTTCATTTGTAAGAGATGAGCAAGATGTTTTAAGTGTTGTTGATATGTTAATTGAAAATGGCAACGAGACTATTTCTTTAATTTCTAAAATAGAAACTGAAAGTGGATTTCAAAATATAGACGAAATTTTAAAAGTAAGTGATGGTATTATGATAGGCCGTGGTGATTTAGGACTTAATGTGCCTTTAGAAAAATTACCATACTATCAAAAAGAAATTTTAAATAAAACTAGTGAAACTGAAAAAATTGGTTTAGTGGCTACGGATTTCTTGAAAACTATGGTTCATGATAAAGAACCTTCAAGAGCTGAAGTTTTAGATATTTATAATGCTATATTTGATAAAACTGATGGAATAGTTTTATGTGATGAGACATCAATTGGCGAATATCCTTTAATGGCTTTAAAAGTTTTAAATGATGTTATTGTGGAAGCTGAAAATAATTTTCCTTATAAAGAGAATTTAGATAAAACCTTCAAAGAAGGACATCAAGATGTTACTTCAACAATTGCTTATTCGGTAGTTGACTCAAGTATTCTTTTAAATGCTAGTTGTATTTTAGCTAATACTATGAGTGGTTATACAGCTAGAAAGATAAGTTACTTTAGACCAAACTCTCTAGTTCTTGGTTTAAGTCCTAATATAAATACAGTTCGTAGTTTAACTTTAAATTATGGAATAATACCGGTTTTATCTAAAAAGTATAATGATACAGACCAAATAGTTTCAGAATGTATAAATAAATATAAAGAAATAATTGATTATAAAAATGATGATGTTGTTATAATCACAGGAGGACTTCCTCTTAATAATAAAAATACTGATTTCATGAAAATTGAAAAAATTACTAAGGAATAAAAAGGAGTTAAAACGTTATGAATAAAGAGAAAAAAGTTAAGTATCACTCAACTTGGGGGGGGGTACATTTAGTACAATAAGTCGTAATCAGATAATTATCTATGGAATTTTATTAGGCTTATTTTCTATTTTAGTAATTGATATTTTTTATCTAATTTATTTAAGTTTTTAAAGTCATTTTGACTTTTTTTCTTTCTTATGCTATTATAAAGTCCGTTTTTGAAACTAAAAGAGGGGATTTTGTGAGTGAGATTAAGTATAGAAGATTTAACTCGGAATAATATTTTAGCATCTTCTAAAAGTAAAAACTTAATAAAATAAAGAAATTAATGTAAACTATCTAAAAAATATAAAAAAAAATAAAATTAAGTAGCCAAATTTTTTATTTTGTGTTAATATAATAATAGGTGATAATAGATGGTAAAGTTTTTTTGGATGCCAGTTCAAATTTGGTATTATGTTGTAATACCAATTGTTGTTATTTTAATTGCATATTTCTTATTTACAGTTTTTTATAAACATAAAAAAGATAGTTATTATTATAATTATGTAGTAGATTATGTTTATAGTACATTAGGAACCGTATTTTGTTCGTTGTTATTTTGTTTATTACTAGGTTATAGTATAGCAACTATTCAAATATTAGTCGTCAATAATCTATTTGAAGAATATTATGCTCTAGGTATAATTTTAATTATTCTTCCAATAGTACCAGCTTCCTTTTTAGTTTATGTAATAAGAATATATCTTAAAAATTTAAAAAGAAAAGAAGAATTAGATAAAGCTTTAGAAACAGCTAATGGTGCACCAGTTGAACTTGCAACTGAAGAAAGTATGCCTTTAGAAAGTGAAGTAGAAAAAAAAGAAACCGTAGAACCTGAAATAAAAACAGTACCTATTAAAGAGGCACCTAAAGTAAATATCAATAATTATGAAGAAAGTGATTTTGAACTTAAAAAGAAAAACAGTTAATTTAGTTTAACTGTTTTTATATAACTCTTTTTTTAATTCGTCTAGATTATCATACATTAAAGATAAATAATCTTCATCGGCTTCTCGTTCTTCGTCAGTTATATTTTTTAAATTTTTAATAGTAATAGTTTCAACTTTGTTTTGATTTATAACATCTTCAACTTCTTTGGTTAATTCTGAATTTTCATAAACATAGAAATATTTTATAGTTCCATTTTCTAAGTAATTTTTAAAAAGAGCTAAGTTCTTGTCATAATTTTCATTATCTTTATCAAGAGATATAACTTCTAAATCATATTTTTCTAAGTAAAGAAGACTGTCACTATTAACAACAATTTTTTTATCACTAGCATTTTCAATAGAGGTTTTATATTCAGCATCTAAGGTTGACAAGTTAACTTTTAGTTTTTCATATAAATCATTTATATCTTTTAACAGATAAGTATTTGTAACATATTCAGCTAAACCATTTTTGATATTTTGAGAAATCATTAAGAGATTAGAAGGATTTAACCATAATTCGTCTTCACTATATTTATAATCCATACCGAATGTTGCATCAATTATTTTTATATTTTTATTGTTATTTAAGAATGTTACAGCTTGATTAGAATCATTAGTTTTTCCCATATAAATAAACATATCTTTTCTACTATAATCTTTGATTTGTTTTTCTGTAAAAGAGTAGTTATCAATGTCTATTCCATCAGGATAAATTTTAGAAACCAAAGAATTTTCTCCATATAAAGATTCAATTACATATTCAAGCGCATAGTTAGTTGTTATTATATTAATGTTTTCCATACTATCACGTTTAAAAAGTGAACATCCTGTTAAAGTAACTAAAATTAAAAATATACATATTATCTTTTTCATATTTGCACCTACCATAATTATTTTACTATTATTTTTAAAATACAGCAAGTTTAATATACAATTTTTTTTAAATTAATGATATAATATTTTTATATTTAAGGAATAAAAAAATTAGAAAGGCATTTTATGAAAGAAAAAATTTTAAAGCTTGGTGTTGAAATAAAAGAAAAACAACTTTTTGAAACAGCATTTTCACATTCTTCTTTTGTCAATGAACATAGTTTAAAAAATGATTATGAAAGATTAGAATTTTTAGGTGATGCTGTTTTAGAATTAGTTATAAGTGATTATTTATATAAAAATGTAAAAAAGCCAGAAGGGGAAATGACAAAACTTAGAAGTTGCTATGTCTGTGAGAATGCTTTATATGAATATATGAAAGATTTAGATTTAATTAAATATATTAAAGTTGGTCAAGGAGAACTTCATGAGGGGGATATAAAAAAAGCAATTGTTGCTGATACCTTTGAGTCTTTAATGGCTGCAATTTATTTACAAGAAGGATATTTAAAAGTTCGGGAAGTAATATTAAATATTATTGTTCCATATATTGAAAATCCTAATATAGTTTTCTTTAGTGATTATAAATCAACTTTACAAGAAGCTTTGCAAACAGATAAAAGGTCTTTTTCTTATGAGACTATAAATGAAACAGGACCGGCTCATGATAAAAGGTTTACAGTTGTTGTAAAAATAGATAATGTAATTTATGGAAAGGGGATAGCTGGTAGTAAGAAAGAAGCAAGTCAAGAAGCTGCAAGAGTTGCTCTTACTAAATTAGCTAAAATAAAGAATGAAAAATAAAAAAGGATTTACTTTAGTAGAGTTACTAGCTGTAATTGCTATATTAGCACTTTTAACAGGAATTGCTGTTCCTAATATTATTTCAACTATTAATAATCAAAATAGAAGTACTTTTTTAGTAGAAGCAACTAATATGACTGCAACAGCTGAGTATTTGGTTGCATCTAATAAAACCGATAGGGATAATATTAGAGCTGGAGGAACAAAGATTTACACTTTTCAAGATTTGAATTATAAAAAAGAATATCAAGAAGATGTAGATGGGGGAGTTTATGATAACAATACTTATGTAAAGGTTCGTTATGCTGATTCTAGTTATAAGTTTTGTATCTGTGTTATGGGTTCTAAAAGATATATAAGTAAAACAACAACATGCACTCCAAGTGTTGCCAGTGATTCCGAGTGTTATGATTCTTCTGAGTTAAAAGGAATTGAAGTTGTAAAGAGTAGATAATAAAAAACTTAAGTATGATAATTTAAGTCATATTTAAGTTTTTTAAGTATAATTATCTAATTTTAGGAGCAAAAAAGACATTAAAACATAAAGTAGGAATTTAGCAGAAAACTAAATTGCTTCCTACAAATTAAATTATAAATTATAAATACAAATTTGTAAACAATTATATTAAAATTTGCTAAAAATAGACACATGAATAAAATATAATAAAAATGTTCATGTGTTTTAATATGAAATAAAGTACTTGAAAAAGTAAAAAAATTGTAGTAATATGGTATTAGAAAATAGGGACAAGGAGGTATGAAAAAATGAAGAGATACCAAGTAAAAATAGGAAATAAAGTTAAGTGTAACTCAACCTGGGGGGGGGTACTTTAGGTACAACTGACCTAGTATTTTCATATTGTAAAAATCTAGAATAATCGTATAAAAAATTAGCAATTTATATGCTAAGTTTTTATACGTTTTTTTAATTATTAAAAAAAGAAAGGAAGAATACAATATGAAAGATAAAAAAAGTATTGGGTTAGTAATAACAATAGTCAGTGGTTTATTTTTAGTTTTTGGCCTAAGCTATGCATTTATAAATTATACATTAACAGGAAACAAAAATAGTGTCTTAGTAACCGGAGACATCTATATGAACTATACAGAAAATAACCAAATAAATTTAGAAAATGCCGTTCCAATGGACAAAGAAAGTGCATTGAAACTATCTGATAATGTATTTAATTTTACAATATCAGGTAAGAACCAAAGTTCAAAAGACATCTATTATGGGATAAGTATAGTCTATGGAGAAGAACAAGATAGTAAAACAAGACTTAAAGATGAAGATATAGATGTATACTTAACAAGTGGAGAAGATGTACTTGTAAATGCAAATAGATATAAGACCTTAAATGATACAAGAATATGGGTAGAGAAAATCAATGCTAATACTAATTCATATACCAAAGATTATTCATTAAGATTATGGATAGACGAGAGTGTAACAATAGGAAATCAAAATGTAGATTACACAACAGATGTATGGAATAATAGCTATGCAAGTTACAAAGTAAAAGTAGATGGAAATCTAAATGAAATGAATGTACCTTTGGAAGTAGATTATCAAAATTCCTATTATGAAAATGGAAAGACCTATTTCATGGTAAGTATAAGTAATTACTTAAATCCAAGCGAAAAAGGAATAGCCTTAACATCAGCAGATACAATGAAATTAGATATAACTACAACAAATAAAGATGTAGTATTCACATATCAAGATGATGCAGGAAACAAAAGTGAAGATGGACAAAACTTATCAAGTATCAGTCAGACCTATACCTTTGAAGAGAATAAAAAAGTAAAAATGCAAGTATTTGTAAATTCTAAAAATGATATAGATTTGAAAACAGATATAAACATTAAACTTACAAAAAATTCAAGCGAAAACTATGAAATCTTAAAATACATGCATATAAAAGGAGCAAAAGATTATTGTAAGAACAATGGCTTTTCTAATTTTGCAGACTGTTTACTTGTATCTGAGCAATTAAGTAATACAGTTGACGAAGCTAAGAAAGCAATAGGAGATAAAAAGGACCCAGATTTAAGTAAAACAGCACCTGAAATAACATATGTTGCAACTGAGGAAACAGCAGGAGCAAGTGTACCTCAAAATCCAGCATTTTCATGGACATATGCCGATAGTACGACCTTTGATACCAACAATGGAACATTTACATTATCAGGAAATGTAAAAACAGGACAAAGTTTAAACGATGCTATGCAAGGAAAGTGGACCTGCGGAACAACAGGAAATAATGTAACAAATTGTGAAAAAGTTTATCATATAACTAGTATGGAAGGAAATACAATAAAAACAGCAACAAGTAGAACTTATCAAATAGCTAATGCTATAGGAAGTGAAGTAGGACTATATCATACAACAGATGATTTAGGTGAAACTTTTTACTATCGTGGAGATGTACAAAATAACAATGTTAAGTTTGCAGGTTTCTATTGGAAAATTATAAGAATAAATGGCGATGGAAGTGTAAGGATTTTATATAATGGAACTAAACCTAATTCTAATGGTTATGATGCATCAAGCGTAACAGGAGCCGGAGTTGCATATAATACTAGAGCTAACGATCCAACTTACGTTGGTTATATGTATGGAGATAGTTTTAGTGAAATTCCAGTTAAAAGTAAAGAAGCTAACTATACTGATATTCCAGCAAATACAAAGTATTATTTTGCTAAAGAATATACAAGTGATATTGAAACAAAAACATTTAAATTAATAAACGCAGATTACTTTGGAACATTTACAGAGTTGAATACTGCCAAGAAATTGGATGAAGGTTATAAGTATACATGCAAATCAACAAGTGCAACAGGAACTTGTCAATTATTAATAGAAATTGTAAAATTAAATTCTGCAACAAGTATTCAAGCATATTATTGGAGTTATGGTTCAACAAGTTATGAAAATACAAGAGGAGATACAGCAAGTAGTAATGTAAAAACTCAACTTGAAAAATGGTATACTGAAAAATTAGCAGGAGAAGAAGCTACTGAAAATGGAAAAGCAGTAACAGATTATATAGAAATAAATGCAACTTTCTGTAATGATAGAAGTCTATCTCAACAAAGAGGAAATGGCGATGGTTATACAACAGCTCCATCAACTTATTATGGAGTGTATTATAGAAATATAACTAATAAAACAGCCAGTCTAAGATGCCCAGAAAGTGCTGACTTATTTAGTGTAAGTGGAGCATCTAAAGGAAATGGAAAATTAGTTAAACCTATTGGTTTACTAACAGCTGATGAAGTAGCATTAGCAGGTGGTTTAGATAGCACAAAAAATGAAAAATATTTTTTAAAAACTGGAGCCAATTATTGGATAATGTCACCTTCTTTCTTTATTTCTTGGAATGCTACTGCTCGTGAGTTTAGCGTTACGGATGCTGGAGTTTTGAATATATGGAGGGCAGTTAATGACAGTAGTCCTGGCATACGTGCCGTTATAAATTTAAAAAAAGATGTTCTACTAGCTGGAGGAAATGGAACAATGGATGACCCATACACAGTAAAACTTGCTTAGGTAATGAAAGAGAATAAATAAGAATAAAATAAAAGGTAAAAGAAAATAGAAATAAAGGTTATAATAAAAAAAATATTATAACTTTTTTTAGTTAAAAATTAGGCGAATTTTAAAAAAATGAAATTTGAGCCTAAAAAAAATTTTTTTTGCAAATTTCCAAGAAAAAATCTCGGAATTTTTAATTTTGAGCCAAAATTTGGACTGCAAAATTTAATTTTTGGAAACTTTTTTAGAGAAAATTAAAAATTGCCTGAAAAAAGTCCTAAAAATGTAAATTTACAAAATTTGACATTTTATAAAACTTGTAATATGATGGCTGTGTTGACCGGTTAATAGAAAGGATATGATAATGAAAAAGAATATATTATTAATAATAGGAATAGCTATTTTTTTAATTCCTAATATATGTTTAGCTAAGACTATTACAATAGATGGTAATGATTATTCTACTAATAGTATACTTGATAAAAATAGTTTTATATATGATGCATCTTATAATACTTTAACGCTTAAAAATCTAACCTTTAAGAGTATTAAAACCGATGAAGATTTAAAAATTATTTTAGAAGGTAAAAATTATCTTACAAATACAAATGGAGTAGATGGAATTACAGCTAATAGTTTAGAAATTACTGGAAATGGTAGTTTAGATGTAGACACAACAGGAAGATTTATAATTGGTAAAAAAATAACCATTAGTAATACTACTTTAAAGGTTAATAGTAAAGGTAATGTATTTACTAATTCAGCAGTAGAAGGTATTATATATCAAGATATAATAATAAATAATTCAAATCTTGAAATAGAAAATGCCAATAGTGTAGTTAATTCTTCACTTGGGAACCTTTATTTTATAAATTCTCAAGTTAAAGTTTTAAAAGCTAATAAAATAGCAGATGGTATTTTAAGTACTAAGATAATAAATTCCAATATAAGAATAGAAGAAGTAAATGCTTTTACTTTCTCAGGAGAAATATTTATAAATAATAGTAATTTTTATATTCATTCTTTGAATAATAAATTTGCTAATAAGAATTATACTTTAGTAAGTTCTAATTTAATATTCCAAGAAAGTGATGATGGAACTACTTGGACAGATGCCTCTTTAGATAACAAGCCAGCTTATTTAAAAATTACTAGTACAAATAGTAGTACAGATTTAAGTGATTTAGAAAAATCTTTAAAAGAAAAAGAAGAACTTTTAAATAAGAAAGAAGAAGACTTAAGATTAAAAGAGAATAATTTGGATAAAAGAGAAAATGATTTAGATATTAGAGAACAAGAATTAAATAGTAAAGAAGAAAATTTGAATTCAAGAGAAGAATATCTAAACAACTACGCCTTTAAACTGGAAAATTTAGAAGAAGAACTTTCTAATAAATCTTTAGAATTAGAAGAAACTAGAAAAAATCTTTTACTTTTAGAAGAAGGGCTTAATTTAAAAGAAACTGAATTAAATCAAGGTGAAATAAGCTTAAATCAAGAAAAAAGTAAATTAGAAGAGTTGAATAGTCTTTTAAAAAGTAAACAAGAGGAATTAGAAAAAGAAAAAACTAGTTTAGAGTTACGAGCTAAAGAACTTGAATCTCTAAACGAGAAAATGGCTTTATTAGAAGAATATGAAGTTAGTTTAAATAAAAGAGAAGAAGAAATAACTAGAGAGGAGGAAGATGCAGTTTATCGTGTTTCAAACAATACTCAGGATATTATTAAAACTTCTAATATTGTAGAAGACAAAAAATCTAATAAAATAGTATTATTTGGAGGCTTAACCTTTATAATGCTTATAGGTTTAACATCACTTATATGGGTTTTAAGGAGGAAGAGTGAAGCTAATAGATAAAATTAAGTTCTATCTTTTAGAAAATAAAAAAAGAATATTAGCTTTAATTATTTTAGTTTTAATTTTCCTGACTGTAACTATTTTATTCTTAAATAAGACAACTTATAAAACCGAGAAAATAGTCTATGAAAGTGAGACTAAAGATGAGACAAAAAATTTAAAAGAAGACGTAATAGTTGATTACTATTATGTTGATATAAAAGGTGAAGTAGTAAATCCTGGCGTGTATCAAGTAGAAAAAGGAAGTAGAGTAATTGATGCTATAAATAAAGCAGGAGGAGTTACTAAAGAAGCCTCTACCTCTCTTTTAAATTTAAGTTTAGAAGTATCGGATGCTATGGTAATAGTTGTTTATTCTAAAGATGAGATAAAAAATTATCCTAATTTAGAAAAAGAATTTGAGGAGAAAAGTAAAATATGTGAGGAAGAGCCTAAAAATGATGCCTGTATAGTTAATAGTAATTCTAAGAGTTCAAATACTACTACTAGTAAAGAAGAAACTAATTCGGTAGATACTAAAGATAATTCTAATGATAAGACTATTAATTCTAAAGTAAATATCAATACAGCAAGTAAGGAAGAACTTATGACTTTAAATAAAATAGGTGAAGCCAAAGCTAAAGCTATAATTGATTATCGTACGAAAAATGGTGCATTTAAAACTATTCAAGATATAAAAAATGTGAATGGTATAGGTGAAAAATTATTTGAAGCCCTTAAAGAAAATATTACAGTCTAGAAAGTTTTTAATATTTATAACTATATTAACCTTAATAGTTCTTATAAAAGATAATTTCTTTTATAAAGAAAGTAAATATACAGG
Organism: uncultured Bacilli bacterium; assembly: GCA_947595345.1. Taxonomy (GTDB): domain Bacteria; phylum Bacillota_I; class Bacilli_A; order RF39; family UBA660; genus RUG591. Next base: position 14,608 of record CANQEQ010000017.1, read on the forward strand.
TTTAGAAACTACTTTTGTAGGGCGCATATTAAAATATAAAAAATTAGATAATACTTATATGATAACTCTTTTAGGTAAAGAAAAATTGATAGTTTATCTTAAAGATTTTAATTATAATTTAGGAGATAAAATTTATCTTGAAGGTAATTTAGAACTTCCTTCTAATAATACAGTTTTAAATACTTTTAATTATAAAGAATATTTAAAAAGAGAAAAAATAACTTATGTTTTAGATGCTAATAAATCTTTATTAGTAAGTAAAAATAAAAATCTTTTATTAGAATTTAAAAATAATTTATTAAAATATATGGATACTTTTAAAAGTAAAAATTATTTAAAATCCTTTATTCTTGGAGATACATCTTATTTAGATAAAGATATGTATAAATCATTTCAAATAAATGGTATTTGTCATATTTTATCAATAGGAAGTACTCATATTACTTTTTTAAGTTTCATTATCTTAAATGTTTTTAAAAAATTCAAAATAAAAGAAGTAATCTCGTATTCTATTTTATTATTTATACTATTTCTTTACTTATTAATAGTTGATTTTAATGTTCCTATTCTAAGAGTTTATTTGTATATGCTAATATCATTTTTAAATAAAAAACTTAATCTTAAATTTAGTCATATTAAAATATTTTATTTAGATATTCTAATAACTTTAATATTTTTTCCATCTTTAATTTATAGTAAAGGATTTTTATATTCGTATAGTTTAAGTTTTCTTTTAATATTAAATAGAAAATTACTTAAGGGTAGTTATTTAAAAAAACTTTTTAAAATATCTTTTATAGCTTTTTTAGGAAGTTTCCCTTTAAATATTTACTTTAATTATAATGTTAATTTATTAAGCGTTTTTTATAATCTGTTGTTTGTTCCTATATTTAGTTTTATTTTTCCTTTAGCTTTTCTTACTTTAATATTTAATTTTTTGGATAATTTTTTGTTTACTTTAATTAATCTTTTAACTTCTTTATCTTATTATTTAGACGATTTTAAATTTCTAACTTTTATCTTTAAAAAGCCTAGTATAATCGTTGTCGTCGTGTATTTTCTTTTAATTATATGGCTTATTAAGAGGCATGATAAAGTAAGTTTTAGTGTTTTAATAATAGTTTTATTAATTCATTTTAATATTAATTATATATGTCCGAATAACTTTTTTACAGTTCTTGATGTTAAGGAAGGTGACTCAATTTATCTTAATTTATATAATACAAGTATTTTAATAGATACCGGAGGAGTATATGGAAAACATGTATCTGATAATACAATTACTATGTTATCTTCTAAAGGTATTAGAAAAATAGATTATTTAATTTTAACTCATGGTGATTATGACCATATGGGTGATAGTATATATTTAGTTTCTAATTTCAAGGTCAAAAATGTTATTTTTAATAATGGAGCCTATACTAATTTAGAAAGTGAGTTACTTAAGGTATTACAAGAGAAAAAGATTAATTATTTTAGTAATTTAAAAAAATTAGAGATTAATAATTTAGAAATTAAATTTTTAAATACGAGAAACTATGATAATGAAAATGATAATTCTTTGGTTTTATATTTTCTTTATAATAAGTATAAGTTTCTCTTGATGGGAGATGCTAGTAAAGAAAAAGAGATGGATATTTTAGATAAGTATAATTTATCTTCTATTGATTTTTTTAAAGTGGCTCATCATGGTTCGGATACTAGTTCAAGTAGAGATTTTATAGATAAAATTAAACCAAGATATTCTTTTATTTCATTAGGTTTAAATAATCGTTATGGTTTTCCTAAGGAAAGTGTATTAGAAAATCTTAAAGATAGTAAGATATATAGGACGGATTTAGATGGTAGTATAGAAGTAAAGTTTTTAAAAAATAGTTATAAAATTATAACTTACACTCCTTAAAATAAATAGGAATATAATTCTTTAAAATGTATATATTATTAATAATTAGTTAATTTAGTTAATTTTAATATTGAGCGAGTTAAAATAATTAAAGAAACTTTTTATAGTTAATACATATAATAAAGTATGACGCTTAACGTATTAAGCGTTTATATAGATAGGATTTATTCCCGAAAAAGAACAAGATTTTGTTCTTTTTTTAGTAGCTAATTTCATATATTTTTTTATAGGTGATTTATGAAAAAAGTTTTGCTTTTTCTTTTTTTAATATTTATAATGTTTCCTAATAAGGTTAAAGCTAAAGATATAGCTAAATCAAGTATAGTAATGGATATTGATTCAGGTAGAATATTATATCAGAATAATAGTAACGAAGCTTTACTTATAGCCTCAACTACTAAAATAATGACTTTTTTAGTTACCATGGAGTATGCCTCTTCTAAATTAGATAATGAGGTTATAGTAGGAGATGAGGTTTTAAAAATGTATGGAACTAATATGTATATTAGTAAAGGTGAAAAATTAAAACTTCTAGATTTACTTTATGGACTGATGTTAAGAAGTGGTAATGATGCTAGTGTTACAATTGCAACTTATGTTGCTGGTAGTATAGATAACTTTGTTTTTTTAATGAATGAAGAAGCTAAAAAAATTGGAATGCAAAATACGGTTTTTAAAAATCCTCATGGTCTAGATGAGGAAACTAAAAATTATTCAACAGCCTATGATTTAGCCATATTAACAAGATATTTATATAAAAATTTTCCATTATATAAAAAAATTGCTGGTGCTAAATATTATGATTTTAAATCTAATCTTAAGTCTTATTCTTTAACTAACAGGTCTAAGATAATTTTTACTTATGATAAAATAACAACGGCTAAGAACGGATATACTCCTTTAGCAGGTAAGTCTTTAGTAACAACAGCTAGTAACAACAACTTAAATTTATTAATAGTGACTTTAAATGATTATGATATATATACTAATCATGCTTCTTTATATGATTTATATTTTGAGAAATTCACGAAGACTTTAATACTTGATAAAAAGAATTTTAAAGCACCTTCTAACTTATTTAAAGAAGACTATTATATAAAAAATGATTTTTATTATCCGTTATCAAAAAGTGATGATGTTAAAGTAAAAGTAGTCGTTGATAGAGATAAAGAGAAACTTGGACATATTGAAGTTAGTTTAAATGATAAAATTATTCATGAAGAAATTATTTATGCCAAAGCAAAAAAGGCTAAAAAGAAAACATTTATAGAGAAAATTAAGGATTTTTTTAAAAATATTTTTAAGTAGTGAGGTCTTTATTTTAATAATAATTTATGATATTATTAAAATGTAGTTAAAGAAAGTAGTGAATTATTATGAATTTAGAGTTTTTTGTAAATGATTATTTATTAGCCTGGTATTTACTTTATAGTGCTAGTTTATCTAAAGAAATTGATAAATTAAGAAAAAGTTTATGGAGTAAGTATAAAAAGGAATATAATTTTTGTTATAAGGATAAACAAGAGATTATTAAATATGGAAAAGATTTTATACCGGATAATGATGTTCTTTATAATGAAATATTTGAAAGTGATTTATTTATATCTTTAAAAAAAGAAACAACCAGACATAAAATGCATTTAGTTAAATTATTCAACAATGATGCTAAAGTTGTAAAAAAGTGTGTTAAAGAAGTTTTAAAATTAAATTTAAAAGAAACTTATCCTGTATATGTTATTCACCCAAGAATGGAATGTATAGAATATAATTCTACTACGGATTCTTTAACCTGGGGTAGTGATAAAGATAAATTTGATGCAATTACTATTTTAATTTATACAATTGTAAAAGGAATTTATGAAAATTATAATAATGAACATAAGGAAATAGTAGAAGCTGTTTTAGAACTTGCTGTTTTAAATGAAATAGGTAAACAACTTACTAAAACGGATACTTATGATATGGGAAATCAAACTTTAAAAATCATAAAAAGACAAATATATCCTTTTTGGTTAATGTATTTAGGTTGTGATAGTAAAGAAGAGCTTGTTAACAGAATGATGCAAGATAAAATTGCATTTGATATAGATAGATACCCAATAGATAAAAATATGAAGAAAATGAGTTTAACTAATTTTATAGATTTTTGTATTAAAAATCAAAGACATATTTTAAAACTTGGAAATGTTTTAAAAATAGAACAAGAAGAAGATATAGAAGTAATTTAATTATTAAAGAAAATATCTAAAATTAAAGGTTTTAGATATTTTTTATACGTTAAAGTAAAAGAAATAAGACCATTTTGCCGACGTCGGCAAAACGATAAAAATGCCTAAGGGAGCTACCAAAGAAATTGACGATTACCAATTATTAAGATATGCTTGCTATTTAATTGCACAAAATGGAGACCCTAGAAAAGAAAGATAAACTTATAGAAAATATCAAAAAATGAGAAAATTAGACACATGAATAAAATATAATAAAACTGTTCATGTGTTTTCTTATTAGATAAAAGTACTTGAAAAAGTAAAAAAATTGTAGTAATATGGTATTAGAAAATAGGGACAAGGAGGTATGAAAAAATGAAGAGAT
>CANQEQ010000018.1 GCA_947595345.1 uncultured Bacilli bacterium
CAACCTAATTTGCTTCCATAGTTATTTACAATAGCACACTTTTTTTATTAATGCAATACCTTCAAATTTCCTTAAAACTCAAGGAAATTTTAAGTTTTTCAAAGAAAATTAGCTGAATATTTAAAATTGAGGTTAAAAATATATCCCAAACTAAAAATTCCGTTAATTTTTTTTACAATTTTTAATTTTTAGTAAATTTTTAAGAGAAAAATTTTTTAAAAAAAGTTTAAAAAAATTTATAAATTTTAACAAAAAACATAAGTTATTTTCTTTCTAACTTATGTTTTTACTCTATTTTCTTTTATTTTTTAATTTCTAGTAAAGAATTAATTAAATAATTATAATCATTTAAAGTTAATTCATTTTGATTATTTATAATATTGTTATAAACTTTCTTAACTTGAGCTTCATTTTTATTATTTTTTAATTCTTCTATATCTAGCATAATATTTTGTAAATAGTTACTTGAATTATCAAATACTATTCCCATATTTTCATTGATACTTAATTCTACTTCTTTAGTATTTTCTTTAAATATTGAGTCATAAGAACTTAATGTAATTGGCTTTTCTTTTATTTCTTTAGAAGGTTCAGCAACCATATTTTCTTCCTTGTTTTCAACATCATTTTGAATTACTAAGGAATTTTGGAAACCTTGATATAAAGGTTTATCATAGTTGTTGTTTATATAATCATTGTAATCTATATAATCTAAAGTAGATTTTTCTTTCTCTTCTTTTATAACTTCTTCTTTTACATGATGTTTTTTAATTGGAAATACTTCAACATAATCATTGAATTTATTTTCAACAGGTGTTTCTAAAGGTTCACTTTCTTTAACCTCTAAAGTAGTTAGATTTTTAAGTTCTTCTTGATTAACTTCATTTTCTAATACTAAATTTTTATTCATTGATTTTCTTAATAACATTTTATTAATTAAATCATTTGATAATTTTATAATTAATAAGACTAAAGCCCAAACTACAAATAATTTCATACTAAGTTCAACTAAAACTAATAAGTTATTATTAGTATAAATACTTAATTGTTCATAGACATTGACATTATTTTTAATAATATTATCAATTATTAAGTAAAATATTATATTGAAAATAACAAAGAATGAAATATTTAAGTATTTACTAACTTTACTTTCACGTTCTGATAAAGTAGATTTTATTATAATAATATTTATAATAACTAATACTAATATATAAACTGCTAAGTTTGGAAAGAATAAAAACAAGAAAATATTATTAAATAAGTAATCAAATAATTTTAATATCTCAGCATGGAAAAAATATAATAATGTTCCAAATGTTCCAAGATAAATAAGTGAATATAATATTTTAGTAATTTTTTTATTCTCTGGTTTACTTGCTTTTACTAGTAAGAACAAAACAATAATTGCTGTTAAAAGTAATATTATTACATAAGGATTACCAAATAAAATCTTAAAGAACGTACCAATTTGTTCTATTATACTTGCTTGTATCATTATTCTCCCCCCTTTTATTTCTTTAAATATTTTTTATATCTTCAAGTTCTAATATATAAATTGTTTGTTTATCTTTTACATCTTTAGTACATGTAACAAGTGTTAAACATGTTTTATTTGTATCACGATAAATTGCAATTCTTCCGGTTTTTTGTTGTTCATATATATTAACTATTTTATATGTATAACGCTTACCATTATATTTAATATAAGCAACATCACCTAATTTTAACTTATATAAATTTTTAAAATAAGCTAAATAACTAGTACCTGAATGAGCTGCCAAGATAAAGTTTCCTTTTTCCTTATCTGGATATGTTGAACCTTTTACAATTTCAACATTCTTGTTAACAGTATTGTAAGGTGAACCTAATTTAGTAAAACCTTTACTTAAATTTATCTTAGGTATTTCTATATAACCTGTATAATAATTTAAGTATGGGTCTACATATTTTTTAGGCTCTTCTTGAACTTCTGTCTCCTCTTCTTGAAAAGAAGAAGTAGCTTCCTCTAAGTTGTCTACTTCTTCATCCATTTCATATATTTCTTCATTTTGGTCAAGTAATAAGTTATTCATATAAGAATAAGCATAATCAGCTTTCTCATTAAAATAGTTACTTGATAGTAAAAGTGTTCCTATGGTAACTAAAGCTACCCCAAGAAAAATTACAATTCTCTCATTATTTAACGTGTTTTTTACCATAAATTACCAACCCTGTTCCTAATCCTATTAATAGAGTTGCAGCAATTATAGTTATTTGACTTGCATTTAAGTCTGTAATTGGAACTTCTGTATATCTTGTATTATACATAACAACACTTGTTAAAGTTCCATCTTCTTTTACAGTAAACTCAATTGTTTCATTACTTAAAACATAACCATCTGGAGCTATTTTTTCAGTTAATGTATAAACACCAGCTGGAAGACCATTTATATAATGAGGTTCAGTTGTTGAAACCCATTCGTCTATTACTTCACCTTGACTGTTTTTAACAGTTAAAGTTGCTCCTGGTAATTCTTGTTTAGTTGTCATATCCTGTTTACTAATTTGAACTTTTGTTACAGGTTTAATAGAGTTATACATTGTAACATTAGTTGTACTTCCATCATCTCTTACTGTAAACTTAATTGTTTCAGTACTTAAAATATAACCATTAGGTGCTATTTTCTCAGTTAATGTATATTCTCCTGGTGTTAAACCTTCTATAATATGAGGTGTATTTGTAGAAACCCATTCAGCTACTACTTCACCTTGACTATTCTTAACTGTTAAAGTTGCTCCTGGTAATTCATTACCAGATGTTACATCTTTCTTACTTATTTGAACTCTAGTTGCTTGTTTTTCATAAGTAAAGGCAATTGGACCAGCTGTTAATTTAGTAATTTCTTCATATACAGTAGTTGGAGCCATTACTTGGTATCCACTTTGACCTGATGTATATTGATAAGTTTTATAAGTTACACCATCAATTGTAACATTAAGAGTAACACTACCTTTTAAAGCTTTTCCACTTGCAGATGGAACATAAACTACAAATCTTTCAAGAGGTGAAAATTCAGATTTAACCTCACCTTTTTCATTTTTAATTACAGTTCCACTTGGTGCATTTACTAAATTAACTTTGTAATTTCCTTTAGTACTTGTAACAAATACTGTTACAGGACTTGATACAAACCAAGCTTTATCACTTGATAAAGTCATGTTGTAATTACTTACACTTAATCTAACAGATGGAGTAACTGCACTAACTTTATTAGCAGCTTTAGCTCCTTCTACTAAAGTGTAAACATATTTTTTCATACCAGTTGAAGATGCTGTAAATGATGTTGAATGCCAGTTACTTTGACCTCTTGTTTGGTCAAAATATTCCCAAACAGCAGATTGAGTAATATAGTAATCCTTTAACTCATCACCAGTCATAGACTTAGTTGGATAACCATTTCTAATAATATAGTCTAATCCTTTATCTGTTATAGCTCCAGCATTTGTTAAAGTCATACCACCTGGAACTTTGGTATGAATATCACTTACACAGTATGCATAAGTATTATCAACTAATTGCTTACGATAAAAGTTATAACCACTTATATAGTCTGTACCATTGTTATAATAATATAGACTTGATTTAGCTTTCATTGTAATTGTACTTGGTGCTGTAATAGCATCTACTTTAGTAACTCCTACGAATAAGGCAACTAATACCATAATTGGTAAAATTAACTTCTTAAATTTCATAATATTTCCCCCTTCTTTAAGTTGTCGTTTCATATTATACTACAAAACTTCTAAAAAAGCAAGACTTTTACTATTTTTAAGCCTTTTTAGTAATTTTTAAAGTCCTACTTTTTATAAAGTTTATCCCTTTATCTCTATTTTTTTCTAATTATTATATGATTTTTATTTTTATAAATTCATTTATTCTCTTGATTTTTACTATCAAGTTCTAAAAAGTAATTATATCTTTCTTTAGCATTTTCCATATTGCTTTCTAAAAGTTCTCTATATTCATCTGGATTTATTTTCTTTAAAGTACGATACCTATCTTCACCTGCAATAAACTCGTAATATTTATTAAAATCAGCTTCACTGTCAAGCATAAATCCTTTAGAAGGACTATATCTAAATAATGGAAAATATCCAGACTCAACAGCCAATTTCTCTTCGTCTAAGGAATTACCTTTTAAAATACCATGAGCAATACAAGGAGCATAAGCAATTATAATACTTGGTCCTTCATGTTCAACAGCTTCTTTAAAAGTTTTAATCGTATGCATTTGACTAGCTCCTAAACTAACAGTTCCAACATAAGCATTTTTATAATTTAAAGCAATCTTGGTTAAATCTTTCTTATTAGTTTTTTTACCATGACTTGCAAACTTAGAAACTGAACCTATTTGACTTGACTTACTTGCTTGACCACCAGTATTAGAATAAACCTCAGTATCAAGAACTAAAATATTAACATTATAATTATTAGATAAAACTTGGTCAAGGCCAGAAAAACCTATATCATAAGCCCAACCATCGCCTCCGACTATAAAGAAAGTCTTTTTCTTAATAAAGTTTTTATAAGGAAGTAAGGTTCTATCTTTCGTTTTAACTACATAGTCATATAAAGCTTGAGCACTTGAAGCATCCCCTGCTAAATAAGCATCATATAATTCTATCTCATCATCAGTTGCTTCTTTCATTTTACCTTTTAAGATATTTTTAATATTTTCTTTCATAGTTGTATCAGCAACACACATTCCAAGACCAAACTCAGCATTATCTTCAAACAATGAATTAGCCCAAGGAACTCCAAATGCCATTGATGGATAAGAAGCTGAATAAATTGATGAGCAACCCGTTGCATTAGCAACTACTAAATTATCACCAAATAATTGACTAATTAATTTCAAATATCCTGTTTCTCCACAACCAGCACAAGCTCCTGGATACCTAAACTTAGGTGTTATAAATTGACTTCCTTTAACTGTAAATTTATCAAGAACTTGTTTATCTTTAATATTTTTTTCTAAATATTCAAATCTTCTTTGTTCTCTTCCATCAATTAATTCTTTACTATTTATTAAATCTAGAGCTTTCTTGCCTTTTTTACCAGGACAAACGCTTACACATAAACCACATCCTGTACAATTAGCTATATTAACTCCAATTGTAAATTTATATAATTTACTCTTAATTGATGTTTCTATACATTTTTCTTTAATATATTCAGGAGCTGTCTCATACTCTTCTTCTGTTAATAAATAAGGTTTTATAACTCCATGAGGGCAAACAAATGAACACATATTACAACTAATACAATTTTCTTTTAAATAACAAGGAGCCTCATTTGACGTGTATCTTCTTTCAAGACTACTTGTTGAAGGAGGCGTCATTCCATCATAATTATCTACAAATGAACTAACCGGAATTTTACTACCTAATCTTTGGTCTAAAATCTCAAATATTGTCATTTCCATTTTATCATTTTCAAGCTCACCAATATCAAAAGCTCCAATTGTTACTTCTTGATAATTATCTAAAACTCTAGTAATAGCTTCTAAATTCTTTTCTAATACATCATTACCTTTATTTTTAAATTTATGTTCTAGACTTTTCTTAATTTCTTCAAAGGAGTAATCAAAATCAATAATATGACAAAGTCTAAAAATTAATACTTCCATAATAGAACTAATCTTACCAGGAAGTCCTACTTCGTTAGCTATTTTACTTGCATCAATTATATAAACTTTAATCTTTTTCTTTTTAAGTAAATCTTTACTTTTATTAGATAAGGTTTCTAATACTTCTTCTTTAGTCTTATCAGTATTTAAAATAAATACTCCATTTTCCTTAATCTTGCTAAATAAATCAAATTTTTCTAAATAACTATCCTTAGTTACTACTAAAGTATTAGCACTTTCAACATAATAAGTTGACCTGATATATTTTTTACCAAATCTTAAATGAGATATTGTAACTCCTCCAGATTTTTTAGAATCATATTCAAAGTAACCTTGAACAAAAGCATTACTACCATTTCCCGTAATTTTAATAATATCTTTAGAAGCTGATACCATTCCATCACTTCCAAATCCATAAATTAAAATTTCATAATTTTTATTTACAACATCAAATTTACTCATTTTTAAGCTTCGTTTTGTTACATCATCTAAAATTCCGATTGTAAAGTTATTAAATATTTTATCTTGTTCCATATAGTCATATATAGTTTTTATATGTCTTGGATTAGTATCTTTTCCAGATAGTCCGTAACGACCACCATAAACTTTTATATCTAAATCGTGCTCTTTAATAACATTTACAACATCTAAGTATAAAGGTTCTCCACCACTACCATTTTCTTTAGTTCTATCTAAAACTACTATCTTAGAAACTGTCTTAGGTAAAGCTTTAAGTAAATATTTGCTTGAAAAAGGCCTATATAAATGAACTTCAACTAAACCATAGTCGGCTCCTTCTTGATTTAAGTAATCAATTGTCTCTTTAATAGTTTCACAGACACTTCCCATAGCAATTATTACATTTTTAGCTTTTTTACTTCCATAATAGTTAAATGGTTTATAATTTCTACCAGTTATTTCATTAATACTTTGCATATAATCATTTACAATATCTGGTAAGGCATCATAATTTTTATTTTTAGACTCAGCATATTGAAAATATACATCATCCATTTGACAAGTACCAAAAGTATTTGGATTATCTATATTTAATCCTCTACTTCTAAATTTCATTAATTCTTTATTATCAATTAATTTTTTAATTTTATCTAAATCAATAAGTTCTACTTTATTAAGTTCATGACTAGTTCTAAATCCATCAAAGAAATTAATAAAAGGAATATGACCTTTTATAGCTGATAAATAACTAATACTAGTTAAATCCATAACGTCTTGAGGTGAACTATTAGCTAAAATTGCAAATCCTGTTTGTCTAGTTGCATAAATATCTTGATGGTCTCCCATAATTGATAAAGCATGGGTTGCTAAACTACGAGAGGCAACATTTATAACTAAAGGCAATCCTTCTCCAGCAATTTTATACATATTAGGTATCATTAAAAGTAAACCTTGACTAGCTGTATAAGTAGATGTTAAAACGCCACTTAATAAGCTTCCATGAACCATACCAATAGCTCCAGCTTCACTTTGCATTTCAACCACTCTAACATTAGTACCAAAAAAGTTTTTTTCAGTTTCACTTACTTTATCTATATATTCAGCCATAGGACTAGCTGGAGTAATAGGATAAATTCCTGCTAATTCTGTAAATTTATATGAAACATAACTACATGCCTCATTTCCATCCATAATTTTATACATATAATCACCTACCTAAATTATAGCATAATAATTTGGAAAATAACACAAATAAGACGACTTTTTGTCAAAAAAAGTATATAAAAAAACAGAATTAAATTTCTGTTTCTTATCTTTTACCAAATTTCTTAACTTGATGTGGCATGTTGAACCCATTTCCACTATCAGCCCAACCTAATCTTTCAAGTTCCCTACAAACACTTTCAGCTTTTAAAGATTTTACCATAGCAAATCCTTCAGGATTAGGAGCTCCAGTTTGATTAACCCAAATTGGAATACCATTATGTTCTAATATATCTTGTAAAACTACTTTACTATCTTCAAGAACTACTACTCCAGTTAAATCTTCTAAACCATATAAATCCATAATTCTTAAAGCTTTACTATTTCTTGGACGTCTAATTCCTGGTACATGTTCAGTTGCATGAAAACGAAGTCCAAAGTGTTTTTGAGCTAAATCTTTATTAATTTTTTCAATAGCTTCTCTTTTAGCTTCAAATTCACGTCCATGCATATCGTCAATTCCATTGTGAGCTGTCATACTAATTAATCTTTCACCAAATAAATTATGTAAAGCATTTATATTTTCATTTATATAAGGAAACCATCTATCTTCTTTAGTCCAAGGGTCTTTTCCTTCTAAATATATTTCATGATAAGGAATTACTCCATCTTTTAGTTTTCCATCAGCTTCAAGACTAGCATCACGTTCCTCTAAGAACATTTCTTTTTCGTATCTTTCCATCTCAAGAGCTTCTGATATTTCTCTTAAAGGTCTTTGATAATATTCTTCTTCAAATGAATTATAATCTCTTTCTTCTTTAGTTTTAATAACATCATTACGATTAATATTAAAATTTGGAATATTAGGTATTAAACCTCTTCTTCTAGCTTGATTAATAATGTTAAAAATTCTATTGTATTCATATTCTACAATACTAATATTTCTTTCTTTTACTTTTAAAATCTTTGTTGCAAAACGTGGCCAGTTTCTATCAACATGATAATTTATAAGTGGTGATGACCTAAACATTGTGTCATCATTGTCTAAACATACTAGTTTTAAATTTTCAAACTTTAACATAAAAATTACAACTCCCTTTAGTGATGTATAATAGCATATTTTTAGTTGTCTTGTCAAGTAAAAGTAAATTAAACCAAATTATCTATAAAAAAAATTAAAAGAAAAATTTAGTTTCTTTTAACTTTTTAAATACTATTTAGCTGTTTTATTTTCTATATCAACTCTTAATACAATGGCAATACTTGCAATTAAGGACATTAAGTAAGAACCTCCATAGGATAAGAATGGTAAAGGTACTCCTGTTAAAGGCATTAAACCTAAAAGTCCTCCTAAATTTACTATAATATGTAAAAGTATATACCAAAATATTCCATAGCAAAGTAGTGTTCCAACTGGCGTTTTACTTCGTTTAGCAATTAAGAATATTCGCCACAAAACAATAAATAATAATAATAAAATACCAATAGATGCAATTAATCCTAATTCTTCTACAATAATAGCAAAAATAAAATCTGTATATGGTTCAGGCAAATATAAATACTTTTGAGTACTATTTCCAAGACCTTTTCCAAATAAACCACCATTATTAATAGCAATATAACCATTACAAACTTGATTACCCGTTGAATAGATTTTAGAACAAGGATTTAAAAAATCAAATCTTTCTATCTGTCTTTCAAAAAGAAGCTTAACTCCATTATTTAAAAGAAGTAATACTCCAATTACAACAATTACTAAAACTCCAATAATACTATTTCTTTTAATTTTTTTACTAATTGGTAATTGAAAAAACATTAATGTTACAATTCCTAAATATAAAATAGTTGTTCCAAGGTCTGGTTGCACAGCTATTAATAAAGCTATACCAATTGCTAAAATCAAAGGAATAAAAGCCTTTTTTAAATCTATACAATTTTCTTTTTTACTATAATAGCTACTAAAACAAACAATTGTTATAACTTTGGCAAACTCACTGGGTTGAATGGTTATAAGTCCAAACAAATTAAACCAACTACGAGCTTGATTAGTTACTTTTCCATAGATTAAAACTCCCCCAAGAAGTACCATTATTAAAACCATTAGAATAATTCCAAAATAACGATAATATTTAGTATCTATTCTTAATATACAAAAAGAAATGATTAAACTGCCAAGTAAAAAGATAAATTGTCTTATGAAAAAGTTATATGGACTTTTAGCATATTTCATATAACTAGTAACATTACTGGCTGAAAAAATCATAATAAGACCAATTACCAGTAATAAAATAGTACATACAACTAACCATTTATCAAGTTTTCTTAGCATAAAATCATTCCTTAATTAAATTATTTCTTCTATATCTGAATCATCAACTGAATATGTTTCAGTAGTTAAACCTTGATTTAGATTTGAAGCAATATCTTCTTTACTTTCTTCTTTTAAATCTACTTCTAATTTATTATTGTCTTCACTTTTCTTTATATCTTTTTTCTTATTTCTAAATTTAAAGATTAATAGTACGATTATAGCAATTAATATTAAAATTATAGCTATAATGATAATGATTTTAGGTATATTATTTTTATTTTCTTCTTCTATTACTTTTGCAATATGAAGTTCATATACATTAGTAAGTTCGTCATTATAAGTTACTCTTATTTTAACAATACTTCCATCTTCTAAATCCATATTACCTGTTATCTCTACTGTTGAACCTGGAGTTAAAACTTCATAATCAATATCTAAGTAATTAACATCACCTATTTCTAAATCATAAACATATTTATCTTCTTTAAAATCTAATTCGTAATCTTTTATTTTTAAAGATTTTAAATTAGCTAAATTACTATCTAAAGTATCTAACTTATTAACCTTAATTGTATAAGTTTTTTGATTTCCATCATTTGAAACCGTAATAGTTACAGTATTTTCACCAATTGCTAAAGTTGGACTATCTACTTTAACATCAGCACTTGTATCATTAGCAACAGCCTCAACTTCTAATTTTTCAACTGACTTAGAAACCGTAACTTCATAATCATAAGTTTCACTTTCAAAATCAATTTTAGCACCAGTTATATTTAAACTTTTTAAATTAGCATCTTTTTCTTCTCTTCTTGTAACTGTAATTGTATAAGTTTTAAAATCTCCTGTTTCAGCTTTTACTTTAACTTTGACTTCTTTAGTATCATCAAAGAAATCATAAGTTAATTTGTTAGTACTTATAACTTTATTAGTACTAATATCTACAATTTTAGCTTCCTTATTATTAGGAGTAGCTTCTATTTCTATTTTCTTAGCAGCATAACTAACTGATGTTGTATATTTTAAAACATCATTTTTTAAAGTTATTTCTTGATTATTAATAACTAATTTTTTTAAACTATTATCACTAGATAAAGCTTTTTTATTTACTATAAATGTATATTTTAATTCTGTTCCATCTTCAGCTGTTACTGTTGCCAAATAAGAATTTTCGCCACTTTTTAAATTACCTTCAATACTTTTAGGGTCCACACTAGCTTTTTCATTATTAGTTTCATATGTTATTTTAACACTATCAACTGAAGCATCACTAACTTCATACTTACATACTTGCTTACTGCAAACAACATTATTTCCATTAATCTTAACGTTCTTTAAAGTTGCATCGTTGTTTTTATTTTCTACGACATCTCCTTCAGCTAAAACATTAAAACTAACACCAAAAGTTAATAGTCCTATTAATAAAACTTTAATTAGTTTTTTCATACACACCTCTATTTTATATATATTTCATTATAGCAAAAAAAAGCTCCTTTTTCAATACATTTAATTTTTTTGTTTAATTTAGAAAAAGAAAGCTTTTAAATTAAAAAAAATCATTAAATTTCTTATAAAAAACAAATATCTATCTACTTATTTTTTAAATTATATCTTTTATCATAAAGAGATATTAAGATAGAACCTAAAGTATTACCTAAAATCATAACTAATAAATAATAGAATACTTTAAATGAAAATATAGAAGCAACACTAAAATAAAACATATTAGCAACACAATGTTCAAATCCACATAAAATAAATAACATTATTCCCATGAATATTCCCATATATTTTCCTATAACATCTTCACATTTTTTATAATTATTTACAGCAATATACATAATTATTCCACAAAAAATAGCTAATATAAAAATACTTAATAAATTATCATTTAACTTAGTATTAACAATGTCTAAAGCTACTTTACTATAAGATTTAAATCTTGTTAAACGAATTAAATTACCAACTAAAAATGTTCCTAAAAAGTTACCTATTAAAGATATTAATAATTCAATTAGATAACTAAGTTTATTAACTACTAAATAGCCTACTTTTCCTGTATATAAATTAAATGAATACATACCAAACCGTAAAAAGTCCAAATGAAAAAATAAAAGAACCTACTATCTTATCAGGTATAGCTAAATAAGCAATTCCTCCTATACTAATTAATATTCCAGCATAAATACCTTTAATTAAAAAATCTAAATACTTCATAAACAGTCTCCTTAATTAAATTATAACACTTTAACTAAAAAAAGAATAGGAAAAAATCCTATTCCATACTTTCTAGCATCTTTATTATACTAATTCCATAACCTTTAGTATTATCACTTATGACTGTATGAGTAACAGCTCCAATAATTTTTCCATTTTGAATAATAGGAGAACCACTCATACCTTTAACTATTCCTCCAGTTTTTTGAAGTAGTTTTTCATCAGTTATCTTAAATAATATATTCTTAGTATCACTATCTGCATCAACATTTAAAATTTCAATATTGAAATCTTCTGCTTTATTACCTTCTAAAGTTGTTTTTATAATGGCCTTACCTTCTTTAATATCTTTTATTTCTCCAACTTCTACTAAATCTTTAGAGTCATAATTGCTTTTATATTCACCATATATCCCAGTATCTTCATTTTGTAAAATATTTCCATAAACAGTATCAAAATAAAACTTAGCATTCTTTTCACCTGGCTTGAAATCTGTACTTTTATCAATTGATAAAACATCAGCTTTAAAAATTTTACCATCTTTAATATCAAACTTTATATTTGTTTTATTATCAGTTATAGGATGACCTAAAGCCCCATATTTATTAGTACTTGGCTCTATAAACGTTAAAGTTCCAATTCCCGTTATAGTATCTTTTACATATAATCCGGTTTTAAATACTCCATCTTTATCTTTCTCTAATTCTAATTTAGTTTTTCTTAATTCACCGTTTCGTTTATAGCCTATTTCAAGTTCTATTTTATCATTACTAGTATCAATTAAAGTTAACATATCAGATACTCCACTTACTTCTTTATCATTAATAGATGTAATAACATCACCAATTTTTAAATCACTTGGAGTATTTTTAGTATCATAAAAACCTACAACTAATATACCATTACTTAAAATATTAATTCCTATATTCATGCCACCTGGAACAAGATATTTAGAATAAGCTAAAGCATTACATGGAAAGATAATAAAGGCTAAAAAAAGTATTAGTAGTTTTCTTTTAAAATTCATAATATCACTCCTTTTAAAATTAACTACAATACTATTATTTGCAAAATAAATTTCTCTAATCAAAAATTATTTGTTTAAAAGTTCCAATATTTTACTTTCTAATTTTTTAGCTGTAAAACCAAAATAATCTAATACTTCGTCTTTAGAACCTGATAAACCATACTGATTTATACCAATTACTGTATCAGTTAAACTATAAAAATAATCTGGAACTCCTAAAGTTATACCAATTGTTTTTTTATCTAAAAGTTTATCTTTTAATTCTTTCTTAACATTTTTTAAACAAGGAACACTAATTACTCTATTATCTATATTAATTTCTTTTAAATTTTTAGATAATTCTAAAACTATTCCTAACTCTTCGCCACTTGCAACTAAATTAATATAATCATTAGTATCTGGTTTTATAACTTCATACATACCATTTATAATTTCACTAGTCTTGGTATTAGAAGAAATTTCTCTATTATCTCGTGATAAGACTAAAGCACTTGGCTCACATCTTTTAAATATTTCAACATAAGAACCTAATAATTCATTTATATCATAAGGTCTATATACTTTTAAATTAGGAATAATCTCTAAAGCCATTAATTCTTCAATTGGTTGATGGGTTCCTCCATCTTCTCCTACTGTAATTGAATCATGCGTAAAAATATATAAAACTGGTAAATTCATAAGTGAGGTCATTCTTATACTTGGTTTCATATAATCTGAAAAAGTTAAGAAAGTACTTCCAAAGGGTCTTAAACCAGCTAAAGCCATACCATTTAATATTCCAGCCATAGCATGTTCTCTTATTCCAAAATAAATATTTTTTCCACTATAATCTTCTTCACTAAAGACATTCCCCTCTTTTAAAGTTGTTCTACAAGAAGAAGATAAATCAGCACTTCCTCCAATTAATAAATCAAAGTCTTTAGAAATATTAGTTAAAATTTCTCCGGATAAGTCTCTTAATGATTTATTTTCATATTCTAAATCCATATTAGAAATTTGATAAGTATTTTCATGATTAATTAATTTATTAATTAAAGTCTTATCTTCTGTCTTTTGATAATTTTCTAACCATTTTTTATAATATTCTTCTCCTCTTCTTGAAACACTTTCTTTAAAATCAGCTACAACTTCAGCATTTACAGTAAATGAAGTATCATATAAACCTAATTTTTCTTTAACTAAAGCCATATCCTCATCATCAAGTGGTACTCCATGCACTAAATTAGTACCAGCATTTTTAGAATATTCACCTATAATAGTTTTAACAATTATAATACTTGGTAAATTAGACTCCTTAGCACTCATTAAAGCCTCATCTATATTTTTAGGCTCATTATTTGTTTCTATTACATTAAAATTAATACTAGCAAATCTTTTTTTCAAATCTTCATTACTAGAAGCTTTTAAACTATTATCTAAAGTTACATCATTGCTATCACATAAAACTATTAATTTATTAAGTTTTAATTTTCCAGCTAAGGCTAAAGCTTCATAGGTAATTCCCTCTTCAAGTTCTCCATCACCACATAAAACATAGGTATAATAATCTATTAAATTATTAGTTTTTTCTTTTAAATAACAACTAGCAATAGAGGTACCAACTGCATTTGCAATACCTTGTCCTAAAGGTCCTGAAGTTGTTTCTACTAAAGGAGTTTTTCCATATTCCGGATGACCAGGTGTTTTAGAATTAATCTTTCTTAAATTTTTTAAATCATCTAATTCTAATATTCCAAGCATATATAAAATACCATATAAAAGAGGTGCTCCATGTCCAGCCGATAAAATAAATCTATCTCTATTTACAAAATCTAAATTTTCTAAACTTATATTCATATGTCTTTTAAAAAGTGTATATACTATACTAGCTGCTCCTAAACATATTCCTGAATGTCCTGATTTAGCATTTTTAATCATATCAATTGCTAAACCTCTTAAATTGTTAACTCCTTTATAATCAATTTCATAATTTTCTTTATTACCTATTGTAAACATATTCTATCCTCCTAAGATAATTATAACAAACTTTAAATTAATTAAAAATACTCTTTGACAAAAAATTTCAAAGTTGTATAATAAAGCCAAAGGACGTAATATGAAAAAACAAATTCTTAATATTCAAATTTTTAATAATCAATTTATAATAACTTATAATGATTTGAAATATGAACCTCAAATTATACCTTATAATGAAAATACTAAAGAAGAATTAATTAGAATTTTAAAAAAGGAAACTAGACTTATAAACAAGAAAAAAGAATTATTAAAAAATACTAGAAATGTTATTTTAGCTTTTGATATTTTAAGTATCTTCTCTACTATTTTTAGTGCTGTTCTTTTTAATCCTGTTCTTTTAAAGATTGCTATGTCGTTTGCTTTCTTAGAAATATCAATTATTCTATTCTTTATAATATTAGCTTGTAATTGTTCAATTAATGAACTTGATAGTAATTTTGATTATAATGATTTATTAGAAGTTGAAAGACGTTATTTCAAAAATAGAAAAGTTATTGATTTTATTAAATATAGAGAAAATGTTATGCAAAGAGACGAATTAACTTTAAGTAAATTTCTTCTTGACAGTGAAGAAAAAGATAACTTTAAACCTAAAATTGTTAAATTTAAACAAAAATAGAAAGAGCTAAATCTTTCTATTTTTAATATTAAATCATATTTTCAAAGTCTTCACACATATCTTCTTCTAAAGACATCATTTTTTCTTTAGTTTTAGGACTAAGTACAAATTTATATACTAATACTCCGGTACCTAAAAGAACTGGCACCATTCCTAAAACTATTCCTTTTTTCGTACATTTCATTTTATCACCTACTAAAAATATGATTAGTACCAAAGGTACCATTTATATTATGGTTAAAATAAAATTTATTATACTAACTATATCTTTTTTTAATCTTTTCGCCTAAATCAGTTTTTCGCTTGTTGTTATTATTATTTAAAACTCCTTTTTTAAAAGCTTCAACTTCTCCTATTAAAATTAATTTTTGCTTACTTCTAGTAATTCCTGTATAAATTAATTTTCTATAAAGCATTCTACCATATTCTTTTAAAATTGGAATTAAAACCGTTTTAAACTCACTTCCTTGAGACTTATGAATACTAATTACATATCCTAAAGTAAAATTACCAAACACTGATTTATTGAATGTTACTAAATTACCATCATAATCAATTTCTACTTCTTTTTTAACAGCATCTATTTTATTAATTATCCCAATATCTCCATTATAAATATTATCTTCAGGCATATTCATAAGCTGTAAGACTTTATCTCCTTCTCTATAAATTACATCAAATATTGTAATTTCATTTTTCTTACTACTTTTAGGATTAAAAATATCTTGTAACATTATATTTAAGTTATTAATTCCATTTAAAGTTTTATACATAGGAGCCATAATTTGAAAATCATGATAATCTGTTTTCAAATAATCTTTAACAATTAACATTAATTTTTCTTTTAAATCCATGCTATCAGCTTTATAAAAGATTAAATCATTACTTTGATTAAATAAATCATAATGTATTTCTCCTGAATTAACATCGTAAGCTAAATTTATAATATTAGATTCATCCTTTTGTCTATATAAGTTTGTAAGTTTAATTACTTTAAACAGATTACAATCAATTAAATCTTTTAAAACTTCACCTGGTAAGACACTTGGTAATTGATTAGCATCTCCAACTAAAATTATTCTAGTATCATACTTAAGTCCATTTAAAAGTGAACTAAAAAGAAGGGTATCTAACATACTAACTTCATCAATTATGACTAACTTAGCTTCACTTTTATGATTCTCATTTACTTGAAATTTATTAGTATCTTTATTCCATTTTAAAAATCTATGAATAGTACTAGCTTTATAAGTTGTAGCTTCCATTATTCTTTTACTAGCTCTTCCGGTTGGAGCTAGCAGTACTACCTCATCTTCTAAATCATATTTTAAATGAAAAATATCCCGATACATGGAAACTATTGATTTAATAATAGTTGTTTTCCCTGTTCCTGGTCCTCCGGTTATAATTAAAAAATTCTTAACAAAAGCTTCTTTAATTGCTTCTTTTTGCTTTGCATCATACGTAATATTACTAACTTTTTCAAACTCTCTGATTTTTTTATCTAAATAATCTTTTTTATAATTAATATCTTCTTTATTATTTAGATAAGTAAGTCTTTTAACAATATTACTATCAGCTTCAAAATATTCCATCAACTGATATTTATTATCAATTTCAACAACTCTTAAACTATTAACTAATTTCTTTAAATTTTCTTTAAAATCGTCATAAGTTGTTTCATAATTAATAATTATTTTTAAATATCTATATATATCTTCTTCTATAAAATATGTATCTCCCTTTTCATTACCTAAAACTCGCATCGTATTAACTATTCCAGCTCTAATTCGTCGTTCATCATTTTTTAAAAAATTATTTTTAAGGGCAATTCTATCTATCTTTTGAAAACTAAGTTTCTCTAAATCATAAAAAAGCGTATATATATCTTCATTTACAATTTCAACTGTCTTTTCTTTATATTTTTTATATATCATAGTTGCATCATTTGAGTTAAAACCTAATTCTGTTAAACTTAAAAGAGTATCTGTACTACTATCTAATTCTTGAATTTTTTTAGAAATTGTTAAAATATTTTTTTCAGATAAAGCTCTGACTTTTCTTAATACATTTTCATCTTCTTTTATTAAATTAATGGCATCATTTCCTAATTCTTCATAGATTTTTAAAGCTTTAGCCTCTCCTATTCCTTTAAATAAACCTCCTGAAAAGAAAGCAACTATACTATTTTTATCCTCGGGTATTAATTTCTGATAACTTGAAACATTAAACTGTTCTCCATATTTAGAATGTTTAGTAAATTCTCCACTAAGTGATAAATCCATACTATCGTCTAAATCATAAAAATATCCGGTTACTGTTATAACTTTATTATTATATTTTTTATCTCCATCATTATCTTTTACTTTAAAAAGCAAAACATAGTAATCGTTGTCAGATTTAAAAATTGTCCTTGATATGCTACCTACTACTTTACTCATCTAACACCTTTTGACATTTCTCACAGTAATAAGTACTTCTTCCACCAATCTTTTTAACTTTAATTGGACTTTTACAAACTTTACAAGTATGTTGCATATGAACTAATAGTTTATCTTGATAACTACCACTAACACCTAAACTTGATGTATAACTTCTAATCGTTGTTCCCCCAAGTTTAATCGCATCACTTAAAATTTCTTTAGAACTTTTAATTATTTTTTCAATTTCTAAATCACTTAACAAATTAGCTTTTTTAAAAGGTGATATTTGACTTTTAAATAAAACTTCATTGGCATATATATTTCCAAGTCCGGATATTATTTCTTGGTCTAAAAGTACTGTTTTAATTGGTAATCTTTTATTTTTAAATTTTTCTTTTAAATACGCTTTTGTTAATTCTTTATTAAAAGGTTCATAGCCTAATTTACTTAAAGGAGTATCTATAAATAGTTTATCCTTATTAACTAAAAACATAACTCCAAATTTTCTTACATCTTTATATCTTAAAACTTTACCATTAGAAAGTAAAAATACAACATGTTCATGCTTACTAGGCTCTACTTTATCTGTATAAAAATACTTTCCTTCCATTCTAAGATGACTAACTAAATCATAATTTGTAGTTTCAAAAACTAACCATTTTCCATATCTTTTAATATCTTTAAATTCTTCACCTATTAAATCTTTTTGAAATTTTTTAATATCAGTTTTAATCATTTCTGGACAAGTTACAGTAACTTTTTTTATTTTTAAACCAATTAAATCTTTTTTTAAAACATTTTTGACCGTTTCAACTTCAGGTAACTCTGGCATATTATCACGTATAATCTAATTATGTGATTTTTTTATTAATCACTATATTAGATTCTCCTTTCTATAATATTTTTATTA
>CANQEQ010000019.1 GCA_947595345.1 uncultured Bacilli bacterium
TAATGAAGTTATTGTAAAAGGTGGAAAGAAACCGGTTGTTGTATCAGCTGGAAATTGGGGCTGGCCAACTAACTTACCATATACTATTAATAGCCGTTATGGATGGCGTTGGGGAAGTCTTCATGCTGGAGTTGATATAGGTGGACAAGGAGAAGGTGCTCCGATTTATGCAATTAAGCCTGGTATAGTAACTGAGGTTAGTTACCACCCAGCAACGGGATATTATGTTGTTATTAATCATCAAAATGGTTATTATTCAAGATATGGACATATGAAATCATTATCAAAATACGTTAAAAAAGGTGATTATGTTAATATGGGAGATACAATTGGAGATATAGGACATACAGGACGTGCAAGTGGTAATCACTTACATCTTGAAATTTGGCGTGGGGCTCCTTATGCACCAGGTAGTCAAAGTTATGACCCTTTACTATTCTACTAATGGAAGCTATAATTTTAGGAAGTGGTTCTAAGGGAAATTCAACACTAGTAAAAATGCATAGTAAGAATGTTTTAATAGATGTTGGGTTTTCCTTGCCTAAAATAAAATTAATTCTTGAAAAATATAATTTAACTCCCGAAGATATAGATTTTATTTTATTAACCCATAATCACAAAGACCATATTGCAGGACTTGCATCTTTAACTAAAAAGTATAAAAAGTTTGTGTATGTTCCGGCTTTAATGGTTAAAGAAATTAAAAAAATAGTTGAACCTGATTATATTATTCCTGTATTAGAAGACGAATTAACAATAGATGATTTGCATATTAAATTTTTACATACATCTCATGATGCTGTTGCTTCAGTTGGCTTTATTTTAGAAGATACAAATTCGCTTTGTTATATGACGGATACAGGTTATATAAATAGTCGTAATTTAAAAGAAATGCATGATAAGAATTTATATATTCTAGAAAGTAATCATGATACAAAGATGTTAATGGATGGGCCTTATCCTTATATTTTAAAGCAAAGAGTAGTAAGTGATACAGGACATTTATCTAATGAGATGGCTGGTAATTATTTAAAGGAATTAATAGGAGAGAACACTAAAGAAATCATTCTAGCCCATTTAAGTGAAACGAATAATTTAGAAGATTTAGCTATTAAAACAGTTAAAGATATAATTTCAGATAAAGTAGATGTTAAAGCTGCAAGACAAGAGGAGGATATGTATATAACTATATGATAAAAATTATTTGTCTTGGAAAACTCAAAGAAAATTATTTAAAAGAAGCTATTTTGGAGTATTTAAAAAGACTTAGTAAATATGATAAAGTTTCTATTGTTGAATTAATAGATTATAACTATGATATTAAAAAGACTTTAGAAAAAGAAAGAGATAGTATTTTAAAAGTAATTAATGAGGGTGATTATAATATTTTACTTGATTTAGATGGAATAGAATTAACAAGTATAGAGTTTTCTAAAAAGCTTGAGGCTATAAGAAATACTAATAGTAATATAAATTTTATAATTGGTTCTTCTTATGGAGTTCATGAAGATATAAAAAGACTTTCTAATCTTAGAATTTCTTTCTCTAAGTTAACATTTCCTCATCAGTTATTTAGAGTTATCTTATTAGAACAGATTTATAGAAGTTTTAAAATATTAAATAATGAAGAATATCATAAGTAAAAAAAGGAGAGTTATTTTTAATTCTCCTTTTTATAATATTTTTTATATTTTCTAAATTGATTTAAGTTTCTAATTATTAAGTAAATATTTCTTCTTATACTTTTATCATTTTTATAGAATAGGGAATGACAAACTTTATGTTCTTTAATTAGTCGTTTAACTAGTTCTAATTTTTCTTTATCTTCAACATAGTCAAGGACTATTTTTTTAGGAATAACATGCCAGAAGAAAGGTTCTTTTACTAAAGTTAAGTCATGTTCTTTATTATTTATATAAGCATCAACTATAAATTTAGCAACATTATAACCACTTCCGGTATTTCTATAATGACTTCTACCTTGTCTTATATTGATTTCAAAGATTTTTATTTTTTTATCTCGTTCATCATATTTTAAATCACAGTCAGCCCAACCTTCATAGCCAATGCTTTCTAATAAGTTTTTAATTTTTAACATTAATTCTTCATTATAAACAGTTATAGTAGCTGCATTTGAACCTAAGCCTTTAGGTGTATGTTCTTCTAATAAAACATTTCCAAGATTCATATACCAAACTTTAGAGTTAGGACCTGTAAAGACATGTAAGTCATACATTTTATTATCACTTCCCGGTATTCTATCTTGAATAATCATATTGCCAAGATAACCAGCATCATAGATTTTCTTTAAGGTATGATTAAGTTCTTCTTTATTATTAATGGTATATACTTTATATTGACCAGGAAAACTTGCTTTAAAATAAAGGACACTGTCACTGGGTTTTAAAATAACCGGATAATTAAAATCTAATTTAAAATCAAGACTACTACCTTTTTTATAAATGTAGGTTTTAGGGTAATCTATATGATTTTTTTCACATAATTCATAGAAACTTTCTTTTAAGACAATTTTATTTAAAACATCTAAATTAGTATATGGTAAAACAAATTTACTTTTTAGTTTCTCTTTATTTTCAACAATTAATCTTACATAATGGTCAGCACAGCCTATTAAGATTAATTTTTTATTTAAAGGTTTTAACTCTTGATATAGATTATCCATAGTTTTTAAAAAAACATTTGTTTCATCTAAGTTAGGTATTTCTCTATAATTAATTATTTTAGAATGATTAATAATTCCTGATGTATTTCTTGCAAGAACTATTGATTTAACTTTATATTCTTCATGAAAAGCTCTAGCCATACTATAAACATTTATATCACTGGCTAATAATATAGGTATAAATTCCATCTTAAACCTCCAATAAGTACAAGATTATTATACCACTTATTTTAGATAAATAATTAAAAATTTAGCTATTATTCTTTTCTAGTTTGTCAAATTTTATCTTATTTTAGGTGTTATTTTTAATTGAATAAAAATTATAATATGTTATAATGAAATTAGAATGGAGAGTATATGGCTAGTTTAAATAATTTTTTGTGGAGTATAGCAACTATTTTACTTATCGCGTCAGGTCTTTATTTTTCTTTTAAATTGCATTTTTTTCATTTTAACTTTAAGGAGATGTTTAAAAATTTAGGTAAGGATAGCCGGGGTAATGACGGAATATCAGCCTATGAAGCTTTATCGGTTGCTATGGGTGGTTGTATAGGAGTTGGTTCTTTAGCAGGAATTGCCTTAGCTATTTATAAAGGTGGAGTTGGGACGATTTTTTGGATTTGGTTATCGTGTTTAATTATTGCTCCTAATTCATTTGTTGAAAATACTTTATCAGTTATTTATCATAAAAAGGAAGGAAATACTTATTTAGGAGGGCCACCTTATTATATAAAAAAAGGATTAGGTTATAAGAAATTAGCTTTTTTCTATGCTTTTTTAGTAGCTTTTTCTTATTTAGTTGGTTTTTTAACAATTCAGTCTAATTCTATTAGTAAATCAGTTACGAACTTTTTTCCTGTTTCACCTTTAATGGTTGGTCTTGTAGTTGGAGTTGTATCCTTTATTATAATTCATAGAGGTATTAAAGGAATTGCTAAGTTTTCGTCCTTTTTTGTTCCTTTAATGGGAATAATTTATTGTTTTATTTCTTTATTTATAATTTTTAAGAATATTAATTTAATTCCTAATTTATTTGTAAGTATATTTAAGAATGCTTTTAATTTTAAGGCTGGTTTTTATGGCTTTATCTCGGTTCTTTTAATTGGAGTTCAAAGAGGAATATTTTCTAATGAAGCAGGAGTTGGAACGGGAGCAATTGCTTCAGGTAGTTCTAATCCGAAAAGTCCAATTTCTAGTGGTTTAATTCAAACTTTAGGAGTTTATATAACGACATTTATTATTTGCACATCAACTGCTTTAATTATTTTAACTTCTAATTATACACCTTCTATGTATGCTGATGTTAATGGAATTGAGATTACTCAAAATGCTTTAATATATCATTTAGGTAGTTTTGGTAATTTAATCTTATATTTTTGTGTTATAGCTTTTTCCTTTTCAACTATTATTTCCGGTTATTATTATGGAGAAGTGAATTTAAAGTTTTTATTTAAAAATTTAACTAAAGAAAATATTTTAGTATTAAAAATCATAACTTGTATTTTATTAGTCTTAGGAAGTGTTGTTAGTTCTAACTTTTTATGGGATTTTGTGGACATATTAGTAGCAATTTTAGCTATTATTAATGTTTTTGCTATTCTTTGTTTAAGAAAAGATGTTATAATAGAATATATAAATTACAAAAAGGAAGTAAAATATGATAGGAAACGATTGGGACATAGTTCTAGAAGATGAATTTAAAAAAGAATATTTTTATAATCTCTTAAAATTTGTACAAGGAGAGTATGCTAGGAAGACTATATATCCTAGTAAAAGGGAAGTATTTAAAGCTTTTCGTTATACACCTTATAAGGATGTTAAAGTAGTAATTCTTGGGCAAGACCCATATCATGGAGAAGGTCAAGCTGAAGGTCTTAGTTTTTCAGTTCCTAAAGGAATTAAAAAGCCACCTTCTTTGAATAATATTTTTAAAGAATTAGAAGACGATTTAGGGTATAAAGTACCAACTTCAGGTTCTTTGGTTCCTTGGGCTTTACAAGGAGTATTACTTTTAAATACTGTTTTAACAGTGGTGAAAGATTTAGCTGCTAGTCATAAAGACATTGGTTGGGAAACTTTTACAGATGAGGTAATTAAGAAAATTAATGAAAAAGAAGAGCCGGTTGTCTTTATTTTATGGGGAAGTTTTGCAAGAAGTAAAAAGAAATTTATAACTAATCCTAAACATTATATTATAGAGTCAGCTCACCCATCTCCTTTATCAGCTTATAATGGTTTCTTTGGTTCTAAACCTTTTTCTAAAACAAATGAATTTTTAACTAAAAATAACTTAGAACCTATTAATTGGGAAATTAAGGAGTAAAAATGAAAAAAATAATATTTATATTTCTTGGTATTTTAGTTTTATCAGTTAGTTTATTCTTTTATTTAAAAACACCTTTTATTACATTTAAAAAGAATTTATTAGTAGAGGTTAATTCTAATTTAAAGACAAGTGCTTTAGTATCTAATATAAAGTTTGGAGAAATAGAAGAAAGTGAATTGAAAACTTCTAAAGTTGGGGATTTAGAGGTTAAAGTTAAAGCCAAATCTTTTTTGAATAAAGAAAGAGAAGTTAAAGTTAAAATAAAAGTTGTTGATACTAAAGAGCCTGAAATTGATATGTCTAATACAGTTGTAGTTTATAAAGACAGTAAAGACGATTTAAAAGAATATATATATGTAACTGATAATTCTAATAAAGTTAATTATTCTATTAAAGGTGATTATGATTTATCTAAAGTAGGAACTTATAAATTACAAGTAGAAGCTTCTGATAATTCTGGAAATAAAAGTGTTAAAGAGTTTAGTCTTCAGGTTATTCAAAAGGAAGAAGAAAAGACTATAACTGAAAACAGCAAAACAGAAAATAAAGTTACATCATCTAAGTCTAAAGAAGAAAGTAAAGTTACTACTTCAAAGACTAAAGTTACACCTAAGAAAACTAAAAAGGGATATGATATAGAAACAATTGATGGAGTAACTTATATAAATGGTATATTAATTGCTAATAAGACTTATTCTTTACCTAAAACTTATGGAGATGGACTTACTAAAGAGACTAATTCGGCTTTTTCTAAAATGCAAGAAGCTATGAAAGAAGAGGGGTTAAATATTTTTATTAAAAGTGGATTTCGTTCTTATGAAACTCAAGTTCAGGTATATAATAATTGGGTAAAGTTAAATGGTAAATCTCGGGCTGATACTTATTCAGCTAGACCAGGTCATTCTGAGCATCAAAGTGGACTAGCCATAGATGTTAATTTAATTGACCAAAAGTTTAAAGATACAGACGAATTTAAGTGGCTTCAAGCAAATGCTTATAAATATGGTTTTATTTTAAGGTATCCTGAGACTAAACAAGATATAACGGGTTATATATATGAACCTTGGCATTATAGATATGTAGGTAAGGAATTAGCTAAAAAGTTATATAATGGGGGTAATTGGCTCACTTTAGAAGAATACTTAGGAATTGATAGTAAATACGAATAAAGGTTTTATAACCTTTTTTTTAATGATTGTTTAATCTTATTTATAAAACTTGAAAAACTTCATATATTATATATGGAGGAATAATATGTTTCAAAAATTTGATGAAGAATTACAAAAAATATTAAAGAAAGCTAAATTAGAAATGCAAGAATTAAAACATCCTTTTGTTGGAACGGAACATTTAATGTTAAGCATATTAAAGTGTAAAAATAATAAACTAACAATTAAATTAAATGAAAATAAAGTTTTTTATGAAAATTTTAAGGAAGAATTAATTAATTTAGTTGGTTATGGAAATAGTTTAAATTCTTACTTTATTTATACTCCTTTATTAAAAAGAGTTATAGAGAATGCTATAATTGATACTAAAGAAGATAATAAAAATATTGTAACGGTTAATACTTTGTTTTTATCTTTACTTGATGAGGGTGAAGGAGTTGCTATTAGAGTTTTAAATAATTTAGGTATTAATATAGATGAGATGTATTATGAATTTGTAACGAAAGACGAGGCAAATTTAAAAAATAAAGGTCGGAAGAAATTGTTAATATATGACCATGCTATTGATTTAGTAGCCAAAGCCAAGGAACTTAAAATAGACCCGGTTGTAGGGCGAGATATAGAAATAGATAGATTAATAGAAATTCTTTTAAGAAGAAATAAAAATAATCCTTTATTAATTGGAGAAGCTGGAGTTGGAAAGACAGCAATTGTAGAGGGATTAGCTTTAAGAATTTATAAAAAAGAAGTACCAGACGTGTTACTTAATAAAAAGATTTTATCAGTTTCTATGGCTAATTTAGTAGCTGGGACTAAGTATAGAGGTGAATTTGAAGAGAGAATTAGTAAGATAATTAAAGAGATAGAAAATAATCCTAATATTATTTTATTTATAGACGAGATGCATTCTTTAGTAGGAGCCGGAGGAGCTGAAGGAGCAATTGATGCTTCTAATATTTTTAAACCTGCTCTAGCTCGTGGTAAGATTAAAGTAATTGGGGCAACTACTACTAAAGAATATCAAGATAGTATAGAAAAAGATAAAGCTTTAAATAGAAGATTTCAAACAATTTTAGTAGAAGAACCCAATATAGAAGAAACTTTAAATATGTTAAAGAAATTAAAACCAATTTATGAAAAGTATCATGGAGTTAGTATTCCAAATGCTGTTTTAGAAGAAATACCTGTTTTAGCTGATAAATATATATTTGATAGAAAAAATCCTGATAAATCAATTGATATTATGGACGAAGTGTTAGCAAGGTGCTCTTTAAAGAAAGATAAAAGAACTCTTAAACTTGAAAATTATAGAAAAGAGCTAGCTGATTTATCTAATAAAAAGAATAACTATATAATTAAACATGATTTTGTAAATGCTTCTAAATTAAAAGAAGGTGAAATACTTTTAGAAGATAAAATAAATAGATTATCTTTAAAAAATAAAGAGGGGAAAGTTGTAACAATTTTAGATGTTGCTAAAGTATTAAAAGAAAGAACTAATATTCCGATTTATGAAATTGATAAAGAAGAGATTAAGTCTTTACGGAATTTAGAGACTAATTTAAAACAAAAAATATTTGGTCAAGATTTAGCAATTAAAACTTTAGTAAGTGAAACTAAGAAAATAAAGTTAGGTTTAAAAACATCTAAAAGGCCAGTGTCATATCTTTTTACAGGAGAAAGTGGAGTAGGTAAGACAATGCTTGTTAAGCTTTATGCCGATTTATTAAAAATGCCTTTAATTAGGCTTGATATGAGTGAATATAAGGAAAGTTATACTGTAAGTAAAATTATAGGTTCTCCTCCTGGTTATGTTGGTTATCAAAGTCATGAAACGATTTTAGATAATATAAAAAATAATCCTTACTCGGTTATTTTACTTGATGAGATAGAGAGAGCTAGTCCTGATGTTTTGAATTTATTTTTACAAATTTTAGACGAAGGATTTATAACTGACTCTAGTTCTAATAAAGTATATTTTAATCATGCTATTATTATCATGACCAGTAATATAACATCTAATAATAAACAAATTGGTTTTAATGAGAATTTAAAAGGTTCTTGTGAATATAAATTAGATAATGTTTTAAGTAAAGAGTTTATAGGTCGGATTAATCATATTATAGAGTTTAATAAATTAGATAAAGATACAATTACTAAAATTATAAAAAAAGAAATTTTAGAAATTAAAAAGAAATTTAAGTCTCAAGATATTAAATTAAATATTGATAATAAAATAATTGAAGAAATATTAGAATTAGCTAATTATAAGGAAAGTGGTGCTAGAAATATTAAAAATATATTAGAAGCTCAAATTGATAATATTGTAATAGATAGTATTTTAAATGGTAGTAGGGAAGTTAATATAAAACATTTAGTTTAAAAAAATGATAAAGATTATTTAATTTCTTTATCACTTTTTTTATTATCTAAGGTATTGTTTAAATACAAAGAATAAATACTAAGACCTAAAAGAAGAATACTTAACATGATAAAATTATTATTAAAATATAAGTTATTATTCATGATTTCAAGCTTAGTTTTACTAGATGTAATTATATAAATTACAATTGTATAAATGTAAATTCCTATATTTAAGATATTATAAGATATAGGATTTTTAAAAATTTTCTTTTTAGATAAGATAGATAATATAATTATAAGAGAGTAGACAATATTTAAAATAAAATAAATGCTAGTAATTATATTAATATTATAAAAGTTATCAATAAGTAAGAATAGAGTTATTAAATAAATAGTAAATAACGTCATTCTTAAATAATAAATTATTTTTTTCATACTTCGTCCTTTAAAATTTGTTTGGTTTCCATTAGATAAACGTCTTTGAATACTGTATTAAATCTTACTAATTCTTTTTTTATAACATCAGGATAAATTAATTTAGTTGTTTGAATAGCTTTTCTAACATCTCTTATAGTAACTTCTTCTCTATTATCAAAGGCAGCATATGAGAAAGCTTGTTGAAGAATTGTAAGAGCAATATCGGGGTATCTTACTGAAGTTTCATAGACACGTTTGAATTCACTGGTGGCATCAGTTATAAAAGCCATAATCGTTTCTTTAATGAAATCAGAATATTTAAGTTTTAATCCCATTTTCTTTTCAAATTTAGGATAAGTTCCCATCATTATTTTAATAACCATATCTCGTGTTGGTTCACTTACATCAATTCTTTGAAAACGTCTTACAAAGGCTTTATCCCGAAGAACATATCTGTCATACTCATCACTTGTTGTAGCACCTATTATTTTAATAGTACCTCTATCTATAATTGGTTTAAAAATATTAGCAAAGTCTAAAGTGTTATCACCATTTCCAATTAAGGTGTGTATTTCGTCTATAAAGACCATGATTTTATCTAAATTTTTTAAATGTTCTACAATATATTGAATTCTAAGTTCATTAGTACCTGGCATGACTCCTGTTAAACTAGCAGTATTTAATTTGAATATTGTATAACCTTTTAGGGCATTAGGAACATCATTATTTCTTATTTTATAACCTAATCCTTCAACAATAGCTGTTTTACCAATTCCGGGTTTACCAACTAAAATAGCTGATTTTTCAGGGGTTAAAAGGGTTACAATTAATTGTTTAATTTCATCTTCTCTACCAATTGCCGGATTAGTTAAATATTCTTTAGTAGAAAAATTTTCTCCATAATCACTTATTATAGCTAAACTTTCTTCTTTAGTTTCGTCCTTTTTAGTATTTTGTTCTATATCAGAGATAGCCTCATCAGGAGTAGTTTCATTAAGTGGTTCTATAATTTCATTTGTATTTTCTATCTCGTTTGTAGTTTCTATATTAGGGTTTTCTTGGTTTACTACATCAATTACTTCGGCTTCTTCTTTAATTTCATCTTCATTATTCATTAGCCCACCTTTACTTAATTATTATAACAAATAAACTTTAAAAAAGACATACTTATTTTAACTTATATTAAAAGTATTTTATTTTACACCTTAAATTATTTATCAGTTTTTGAATTAGAAATTTATTGCTATTAAATAAAAAAATAGGTATAATGTAAGTAAGGAGTGAAAAAGGGTATGAAAATAGTAGCACTTACTAAAGAAGAATTTGACGAATTTGCATATCGTCATAAGTACTCAACATATTATCAAACATCATCATATGCTGAGGCTTCAAGATATGATGGACTTAGTACATTTTATATTGGTTTTGTTGAGAATGATACTCTTATAGGTGTAACTTTATTTTTACATAAAACAATTTATTTATATTATAAATATGCCTATGCTCCAAGGGGTTTTTTAATTGATTATACTAATCCTCGTTTAGTAAAAAATGTAACAATGGGACTTATTAATCTTTTAAAAAAACAACATTATGCTTTTATTAAGATAGACCCTCCAATTATTTGTAGTGAAAAGGATAGACATGGAAATATAATTTATTTTAGTAATACAGTTAATGATATTTTAAATATATTAAAGAGAAATAATTATAAACATCAAGGGTTTAATAAATATTTTGAAAATTATAAACCAAGATTAGTGGCTTTTGTTAATTTACAAAAAGATATTAAAGAAATTTATGCTAAGATAGATAAAAGTGCTAGGGATATAATTAATCAAAGTGTTGAAGCTGGAGTTGAAATAAGAATTGACCCGACAGGAAATATAGACGAATTATATAAGTTTACTAGTTTAAAAAACAAACATCGTAAAAAGAGATATTATCAAGGATTATATAATAATTTTTCTAAGAACAATGCTATGGATATTTTCTTTATTAATGTAAATACTAATAAATATATTAATAATATGAAAGCTATCTATGATAAAGAGTTAGTTCAAAATGAGAGTTTAGCTACTTTAGTTCAAGATACTAGTATAAGAGGAAGAGACAAACAAGATGTTATTAATAGAAAGATTGCTAGTGATGAAATATTAAATCATTATAAAAATGAATTAGTTTATGCTGCTAAGTTATCTAAAGAAAATCCCAATTTTATAACAATTGGAGCAGCATTTACAATTAAACATAACAATGGTGTTGAGTTAATAATTGATAGTTATTTACCAGAGTATTTAAAATTTAATCCAAGATATGTTCTAATTTGGGAACTTATTAAAAAATATAAAAATGAAGGATTTATGTATATTAATTTGAATGCTGTTGTAGGTGATTTTAATAAAGAAGATTTAGGAAAATATAGTACTTTAAATAATATAAAATTAAGTTTTAATTCTACTGTAATGGAATATATTGGAGAGTTTGATTTAATTATAAATGAACGAGTATATAATAAATTTAAAGAGAAGATAGAAAAAAAATAGTTTTGATTTTAAAAGTCAAGACTATTTTTTAATTTTAATTTGAATTTATATATTCAAGCCTTAATTTATCAGCAACAGTTACAATGAATTCCGAATTAGTAGGTTTAGCTTTGTCTATATCTACACTGTAACCAAATATTTCTTGCATTAAATCCCAATTACCACGGTTCCAACTAACTTCAATAGCATGGCGAATGGCTCTTTCAACTCTAGATACGGTTGTATTAAAATCTTCGGCAATTTTCGGATATAACTCTTTCGTAATTCCTCCTACAATTGTGGGATTTTTAAATACTTCCATAATTCCACTTCTAATATAGGAATATCCTTTAATATGGGAAGGTACTCCTAATTCATGTAAAATGTTTGTAATAGCAATTTGTAAGTTATTGTGATATAAATCTAAGGTTTTAGAATTTGATTTTATTTCATTAGTACATTCTAAAATCTTTCGTTCAAGTTCAGGTAGTTCAAAAGGTTTTAACATAAAGTAATTAACTCCAAGTGATGAAACTTTTCTAATAATTTCAGGTGTATTATAAGATGTTAAAACAATGATTTTACCTAGATTAGGCAAGTCTTTAATCTCTTCAAGAACTGAAATACCATCTTTTTTAGGCATGATTAAGTCAAGTAAGATTAAATCAAATTCTCCTAAATGATTTTTTACAACTTCAATCCCCTCATATCCATCATTAGCAATTAAGTCTAATGAGATTACTGCGTGACTACTAAAATACTCTTTTACCATGTCAACTAATTGTTTATTATCGTCAACCATGAGAACTCTAATTTTTTTCATAATATCCTTTCCTACTGCACGCATTATTAATTATATATTATTTTACAATTTTTTTAAAGTTCTTTTTTTGTATATTTTTGTCGTTTTCCTTACTTTACCTTATTTATCAAGGATAAAAAGTTATTGGCATCAAGAGATGCTGTACCAATTAAATAGCCATCATGATTTTTTAAAGCTTCTAAAGTATCTATATTTTTAAGACTAACACTTCCTCCATATAAGACTTTAGGATTTAGGTTATATTGTTTTTTTATATAAGTTTTAATTTCTAAAAGTGTAGTATCAATGCTATTATTGCTTGGAGTAATAGAGGTACCAATTGACCAAATAGGTTCATAGGCTATTATTAAATTGTCATTTGTAAGATTAGTTTGCTCTTTAAGAGCCTCATCAAGTTCTTTTTTGATAACATCAATTGTCTTTTTTTCTTCGTGTTCAAGCTTGGTTTCTCCAACACATAGAATAGGTATTACGTTGTTTTTTATAGCTAAGGCAATTTTTTTATTTACATATTTACTGTCATTATAGAATTCTCGTCTTTCACTATGACCAATTAAAGTATAATTAATCCCAACTTCCTTTAAACTTAAAATAGAAGTATCACCAGTTAGGCTACCATTTTCTAAATAAGAAATATTTTGACTACCTACTAAGTAATTTTGATTTTTAAAGTAATTTATGTAAAGCTCATTTGGAAAAAAGATAACTCTATCTTTAGGAATTTTATTGTCTATTATTTCTAAATAATTAAGTATATCTTCTTTTAATAAATTCATTTTAAAATTAGCACAGATTATTTTCATTATTTCACCTTCATTTCTTGAACTAATTTATAAAGTTTTTCAATGGAAGTATTTTCTTCTAATAATCTAAGATTTTTATGCATTTCTTTAATTAATTTGGGATTTTGAGTTAATTTTTTTACTCTTTTTACTAATTGTTTTGGATTTTTAGCTTTAAGTCCAAAGCCATTTTTTAAAACATATTTTAAGTTATAGTTTTCAGGGCCTCCATTACCAGGAATTAAAATCATTGGGGTTTTAGTTTCTATTGCCTCCGTTACTGCTAAGCCTCCTGGTTTAGTTATTACAACATTTGAAATATTAAGTAAGTTAGATATATCATTTGTAAATCCTAAAACTTTTAAATTTTTTAGATGTTCGTCTATAATTAAGTTATTACATTTATTTTTAAGTTTACTATTTTTTCCTGAAACATATATTATATTAATATCTAAGTTTTCTTCTAAAAGTCTTTTTAAAAAACTATAAGAATAATTTGAACCTTCAGAACCTCCTGCTAAAAATAAGAAAATTGGTTTATTATTAGTTATATTATATCTTTTCTTAACAGTGTTTTTATCTTCTAAATTTTTAAATTTACTAGAAAGAGGTATTCCAAAGGGATAAATTTTTTTACTTGGAATATTATTATTTTCTAGTTCTTTTTTTATAATTTCGTTGCTAACTATAAATATATCTTCGTTTTTATGATTTTTAATCCAAAAAGCATGAGCTACATAGTCAGTTACAATTGTAATAATTTTAGTATTTTTATTATATTGTTTATTGATTTTAGATACTATATAACTTGGCATGAAATGGGTGGAAATTAAAATATCCGGATTAAAATCTATGATATAATCTTTTAAGTTACTTTTAAAAAGAGTATTTAAAACTTTATGAAAGACTTTTGTTACAACTAGGTTATTACTAACATTAAACCAAAAAGAAAAAGGAATAGTCGTTTTAAATTTGAAATTTAAGTTAAAAAACTTTTTATCAATTTTAGCAATTATACTAGAGTAATCAAGAACATCTAATAATCTTATTTCATATTTGTCTTGATGTTTATTAAAAT
Organism: uncultured Bacilli bacterium; assembly: GCA_947595345.1. GTDB lineage: Bacteria > Bacillota_I > Bacilli_A > RF39 > UBA660 > RUG591. Next base: position 14,168 of record CANQEQ010000019.1, read on the forward strand.
AATCATAGATATACTGAGCTGCCATTTTATGGCCTGAGCCATATGATGCATAGGCGATTAAGAGTTTCTTTTTCATATATTAATACCTGGTAATTCTTTTCCTTCTATAAGTTCAAGAGATGCACCTCCACCGGTTGATATATGAGTAAATTTTTTAGCATAACCCATGTTTATAATAACAGCAGCTGTATCTCCTCCTCCAACTATGGAAGTAGTGTTTAAATTACTTATAAATTTAGCAATTTCTCTAGTTCCTTCTTCAAAGATTTTATTTTCAGTATATCCTAAAGGTCCATTCCAAAAGATAGTTTTACTATTTTTTAAATAACTTTTAAATAATTCTCTAGTTTTAGGTCCTATATCAAGTCCCATATCATTATTTTCAAGTTGAGTTTTTACACATTTAGTTTTAGAATTAACACTTTCTCCTACAACATGGTCAATTGGTAAGATTAATTTATCAGTAGTTTTTAATAAATTTTGACAGAAAAGAAGTGAGTCTTCATCAATTAAGGATTTGCCAATATTAAGTCCTTTAGCATAAAGAAAGGTATAGGCCATAGCTCCACCTACTAATATATAATCAGCTTTTTTAATTAAATTTTCAATTGTTCCAATTTTATCATGAACTTTAGCTCCACCTAGAATTACAATAAAAGGTTTTTTAGGGTTATTAGTAACTTTACTTAAGTTTTCTATTTCTTTTAAAACTAAAAACCCTAGATAGCTTTCTTTTATATTACTAGCAATTCCAACATTTGATGCATGAGCTCTGTGGGCAGTTCCAAAGGCATCATTTATAAATATATCTCCAAGACTAGCCCAATATTTAGCAAGTTCCTGATTATTTCCACTTTCTTTTTTACCATCTAAATCTTCAAATCTGGTATTTTCCAGCATAACAATATCACCATTTTTCATATTATTGATGGCATTTTCTACTTCAATTCCTCTAGTTTTAGGTATAAATGTAACAGGACTTTTAATTAATTCACTTAATCTTTTAGCAACAACTCTTAGACTTTTAGTCTTTAAATCTTTTTCTTCTTTTACTTTACCAAGATGGGAAAGAAGAATTATTTTAGCTTCATGAGTTATACAATAATTAATAGTTTTAAGGCTTTCTTTAATCCTATTATCATCAGTTATTTCTAGATTTTCATTTAAAGGTACATTATAGTCAACTCTTATAATAACCTTTTTATTTTTTAATTCTGCATTTTCTATACTTTTCATTTATTATCACGCTACCTTTAATTCATTATAACACGTATAAATTTTAACATAAAGAGATTAGAAATAAATTTTACATAACATTTTAAATTTTAAGAAATTTTTAAAAAATTGTTGGGCTTCTAAATTTTTTTTAATATTTTTGGAGTATATTAAAGATAGGGGGATATATGAAGTTGTTTAAAATACTAAATAATAATTTAGAAGATAATAGTAAATTAGATAATAAGTTATTTAATAATATAAATGGTTATAGTTTAGATTGTAATCAAAGAAAGGCAATTGTTAGTAATTATCAAAATACTTTAGTAGTAGCCGGAGCTGGAAGTGGCAAAACTTTAACTATAGTTGGGAAAATAAAATATTTAATAGAAGAATTACATGTTAAAAAAGAAGATATTTTATGTATATCGTTTACTAATGAGTCAGTTAATTCTTTAAAGAAGAAGTGTTTATATGATGTATTGGTTTTAACTTTTCATAAATTGGGATTAATGATTTTAAAGGATAGTAAAGTAAATTATAAAATAGCTTCTAGTGATACTTTAGAATATATAGTAAATGAGTATTTTGAAAGTTTTATTTATAGTAATTTGAAAGTTAATTATTTTTTAGATTATTTTAAAATGTATATAAAAAATCAAGATTTAAGTATAGAGAAAATTAAGACTAAGTATTTTAAATATTTTTTATCATATAAAAGGTTGATTATTAAGTTTATTAATATTTTAAAAAGTAATGATTATGATGTAAGGGAATTTAGGAAAGTTTATTTATCTTATACTGATAAGTGTTTTTTAATAATAGCTTTAGATATTTATAGGTTATATATTGAGGAACTTAATAGTAAATTAGAACTTGATTTTGACATGATGATAACTAAGGCGTCTCAGGTTCTTGATAGGTATCCTTTAAAGTATAATTTTCAGTATATAATTATAGACGAGTTTCAAGATACTTCTTGGGTTCGTTATAAAATGATTAAAAAGTTGCAAGAGAAATTAAATAGTAAGTTATTTTTAGTAGGTGATGATTTTCAGTCAATTTATAGATTTTCAGGGTGTACCCTTGATTTGTTTGTTAATTTTAAAGATTATTTTAAAGATAGTCACATCTTTTATTTAGATAGAGTTTATCGTAATTCTCAAGAATTAATTAATATTTCTTATAATTTTATTAAGAAAAATCCTTATCAGTTAAGAAAAGTATTAGTTGCTAATAAGTATTTGAAAAATCCCGTTAAGTTAATATATTATAAAGATAGTGATTATAAAGAAAAGTTTTACAAATTGCTTGATATGATAAGGGCTAAAGGAATAAAGGAAGTTTTAGTTTTAGGAAGATGTAATCAAGACATTAATTTAGTATATAAGGAAAAACTTATTGATAATCATATAATATATAAGGATATGGCTCTTAAGTTTTTAACGGTTCATACAGCTAAAGGTTTAGAAAGTGAAGAAGTAATTCTTTTAAATGTAGTAGATGATGTTTTAGGTTTTCCAAATAAAATAGAAGATAATAAGATTTTAAATATAATTTTTAAAAATAAAGAGAAGTATGAGTATGCTGAAGAGAGACGACTTTTTTATGTAGCTTTAACTAGGACTAAAAATAATATTTATTTGTTTTCTAAAAGAAATAATGAGTCAATTTTTCTAAAAGAGATTAAAAAAAGTGTTAAAGTTATGGATATTAAATGTTAGTTTAATTGACATTTAGAAATTTCTGTATTATTATAAGAATGAAATGGAGGAATGTGATTTATCACATTAAGTTATATGGAAAATACTAAAGATGTTAAATTTTATTTTGCTAAAGCTTTAGATTTTACTAAAGGTGAAGCAGTATTTAGAGGAGAATTAGACGAATTTACTCTTAAGGATAAGACAAAAGATGTAATAATTTATGAAAGAGAGAATGAATATTTTGATTATTTATTTGAAAAGAAAGCTTTTGTAGGTACTAATAGACTTGAAGCTAAACAAGAAGATTTTTATACAAGTAATGCTAGTTTATTTATATTGAGAAATACTTTAGAAGAAGTTTCTAAGGAAGCTATTGCTACTAAACTTTTATTTCAAACTAAATCAAGAATTAATACTGAAAAAATGTTTAATGAATTAACTCTATTAGAAGCTAAAACTGAAGAATTTAAAGAAAGTTATAAAAATAGCATGATTGATTATGCTAATGAATTTTCTGAAGAAATAAAAAGAAGATAAATTACATATAGTATTATAGTTATAGTCTTTATAGACTATTTTCTTTTTTTAGGGAATAAAAATTGGCATATTTTACTTTAAAAATTCTATTTTATAAAGAAATTGTTGACTTTTAAGACTTAATTTTGTATAATCTATGTCGGTACATTGATTCCCGGAAGTTTCATGGTGGGAACATGAAACTAACTAATAAGGAGAATGAAAAATGAAAAGTTATATGCAAAAAAAAGAAGAGGTAGTTCGTTCTTGGTATGTAATTGATGCTAAAGGACAACCACTTGGACGTGTTGCAACTAAGGCAGCACATATTTTAAGAGGAAAACATAAAGTTACTTATACGCCTCATGTTGACTGTGGAGATTATGTAATAATCATAAACGCTCGTTTAGTTAACTTAACTGGAAATAAATTAGAGGATAAGATGTATTATAATCACTCTATGTATCCAGGAGGTTTAAGAGAAAGAACTGCTAAAGAAATGCGTGAAAATTACTCAATTGAAATGCTAGAAAGAGCAGTTAAAGGAATGCTTCCTCATAATCGTTTAGGAAGAGCTATGGGCAAGAAGTTATTTGTATATGAAGGTGAGACTCATCCTCATATGGCACAAAAACCAGTCCAAATTGAGATTAAATAGGGAGGAAACAGAGTATGGCAAAAGTTTATCAAGCTACTGGAAAAAGAAAAGGTAGTGTTGCTAAGATTACAATGACAAGTGGAACAGGTAAAATTACTGTTAATGGTCATGATGTACGTGAGTATTTTCCATTTGAAACTCTTGTTATGGACTTAGAACAACCATTAGTTTTAACAAATACAAAAGAACTATTTGATATAGATGCTAAAGTATTTGGTGGTGGATTTAGAGGACAATCAGGAGCAATTCGTTTAGGTATTACTAGAGCATTACTTGAATATGATGCTACAACTAGTAAGGATAGTGAAAATAGTTTAAGAAAACCTCTTAAAGTAAATGGAATGATAACTCGTGACCCAAGAGTTAAAGAACGTAAGAAATACGGTCTTAAAAAAGCAAGACGTGCACCTCAATTTAGTAAGCGTTAAAATAATTTTGATTATAAACTTCGGATAATTGTCAAATAGTGTGTGTAGATACAAAAAAGTAAGTAAAGATAACAGTTGATACATTAAGTATTGACTGTT
>CANQEQ010000020.1 GCA_947595345.1 uncultured Bacilli bacterium
GCTTTTAAAGAATCATTAAAATATAAGACATTCATGTCCTCATCAATACTCTTATTAAATTTTATTTCATAATATTTTCCTATTGTCTTTTTTAATTTTAGACTAAGTTTCATTATATCTTGATAAGTTAAATCATCTTTTTTATTGCTCTTAACTAAGGTTTGATATTCATTCAAATCATTTAAAAAACTAATTGCCATCTCTTCATCAGGTATAATAGAGGTAAGCCCATCTACTAATATATGATAATCAGGATTAGCATGATAATTTCTTAAAGTATCTGGTTCAAATAATTCTAACATTGTATAACCAACTTCATATAACCAAAGATACCCCTCATCATAAGCTTCTCCACTTTCTAACTCTTCTTTTCCAAAATATTCATTATTAATAACAACATTTAAAAATTCATAAAAAGGCATACCTAAACTATAATTTCTTTCATGAAAAGCATGTAAGTATTCATGAGTTAAAACATTTTCATTTTCTTTAGTAAGAGAATTTGAGGAAAAAACTCTAATTTCCTTAGTGTCTATATTATGGTCTCCTGTAACAGTACTTGAATATTCACATTGATTATTAACATAATTTATACTCATATTTTTTAAATTATCATACATAATTTCACTAAAATATGGAAGACAACTTTCTATATACTCTGGACATGATAAAAAAAGTTTTTTCTCCTCATCACCAATTTTCGGATTATTTTCTATAACTTCTACAACATCTTCAAAAGTATAATTTTTAGGAAACAAGTCACTTTTAAATTTTTCTATTTTATCTTCATTTAATTTATAAGTAATACCAAGTGATAAAGCAATAAATAAAGCACTTAAACTAACTATTACTTTTTTTAAAATACCATTAACTTTTATATATCTTCTAAGTTCTTCTTCTGTTTCATATTCTTCGTCTGTAAAATCTTCTTCTATATAATCAGTATCAAAATCATAATCTTCAGAACATAAAGTTTCATTATTATATTTTTTATTTAATTTATAAAAATCTTTAATTGGGATTATACTTAAATCATTATTATAAAAAAGATGATAACCATTTATTTTATCAAAGAAATGTCTAAATTCTTTATTATTATCTTTTATATTGCCTAAATCTATAAGTTCTTTAGTTGGTAAAACTTGACTTAAAACTTCTTCTATTAAATTTATTTCTTTTTTATCTAAATCAAAAGTTATATTTTTCTTAGAACGTTTAGCAAATACTAGCTTTTTTTCATTTAAAAAAACTATTAATTCCTCTTGATTATTTTTAAAACTTAATAACTTTTTCATATTAAAACCTCTAATTAATAGTATCACAAAAAGAAAACTATGTCTATTTTAAATAATAAAAAAAAGTTTAAATCAAATTATTTTTTAACTTAAACTAATATTTTATAATTAATAATAAACTTATTCAGGAAGATAATCAAAGCTCTCGCCACTTACTTTAATTTTAGCACTGAAAGTCTTACCTGACTCTTCATAATAATAATCTACCCAAAAGACAACTTTTAAATTTAAACTTTCATTAGATGCCATTCCCTCTTCTATATATAATGTATTATCAGAAATATTGGCTAAACTATCTTTTTTAACTAATTCGTCACCTACATAAAGAGCATATCTAACTGCCCCAACTGGCAATGTACTTTTAGAATCAATATCAATCATTACTCTAGCATTTACAGGAACACTACTAGTATTAGTTACTGTAAATGTATAAGGAGAATTTTCAAGTCCAACAGCATCAGTCATTGGCAAAGTATTTTGTAAATTAATATTTTCTTCTCCTTCACTAAACTTTAGAGAAACAAGACCCGATTTCATATTATTATCACGTGTATCATTAAAATTATATATAAAATTTACAGATGCGAAAGAAACACCTAAGAACATTACAAGGACTAAAGCAACAATTAAAAACTTTTTCTTACCACTATTTTTTTTACGTAATTCAGCTTCCATATAACATCTCCTATTGTCTATACTCTCATAATACCAAATTTTTAGGTGATTTTCAAGTTAATAAGTTATAATTTCTTGAATATTTTTTTATACTCTACATTTTTAGTCATTAAATCTTTATGTATTCCACTGGCGATTACTTTATTTTCATTAAGCATAATTACATTATCAACATCTATATCTTCAATTATATTTTTACTTTTAGTTATTACAACAATTGTATTATCACTTTTCATACTTTTTAAAACATTTAAAATATTACTACTTAAATCATGACTTAAATAATCAAATGTGGCATCAAATAACATAATCTTCGTTCTTTTTAGTAAAACTCTAATTATAGCCAAGACAAATTTAACATCACTATTGATATTAGTTGCCTCAGTATCTAAAATAGTATCATAACCAAGAGGTAAAGCCATAATATAATCATGAATTTTAAATTCTTTACAAATAGCCACGATATTTTCAAAATTAGCATCAAAAATACTTAAATTATCCCGAATACTAATATTAAAGAAAGTTGGATTTCGTCTAACAAAACTAACTAAGGAACCAAGTGTCTTAGCATCATAATTTGAAACTTTTATATTATCAATTAACACCTCTCCTTGGTGTTCTCTATTATATCTTAAAATTAAATCAAAAATTCCTGTTTTTCCACTTCCAGTTACTCCGGTTATAACATTAAAAGTATTTGGAAGTATTTTAAATGATACATTATTTAAAATTGGGTCATTTCTATTACCATATAAAACATTTTTAAATTCTATACTACCTTTAAGAGAAGAAGCATTAACTAAACCATAATTATTAGTTGCATATTGAAATAACTTATGAATTCTAAGTCTTGCAACTTGCACATTAATATTACTTTCAAATAACAATATAATTGATGTAAACAAAGTATTTAATTTAGTATAATAATTATAAATAATTGTTAAAACTCCAATTGTTACTTCACCTTTAATTATTAAATCTATTCCTAAAAGTAAAGACAAAGCTCCAAAGACATCTATTAAACCTAAAGATATTTGTTTTAAATTATATTTATCTATATTTAATTTATCATTCCATTTCAAATAATCTGAAACATTAGCCATAGCTCTTTCTTTTACAACATTAAAAATATTAAAGCCTTTAATTTCTTTCATTGATAAAAGCAACTCTTGAAATAAACTAATCCTTTTATCATGTCTTAGTTTTCTAGAATTATTAGTTCTAGCTATAACTCCATTATAAAATAAAAGAATAAATAAAACGACAAAACAAACAAATAAAGTTAAATAACCTAAAATGACATTAATAGTAAAGAAATAAATAACTATAAAAATAGCTTCTAATATTTCAACAACCCGAATAACCATTGTTGCATAATAATCACTTAAAGTCTCAAAATCTTCACTCATTATGTTGCCATACTCAGAAAGACTAAATCTTGATAAACTATAAACTGAATTATTACAAGTCTTTCTAAGTCCAAGTTCAACATAAGTTTTATATAAATTAGAATACAATTTATAATAAGTAATTTGATTAATTACTTCTAAAATTCTATACAAAACGGTAAAAACAAAGAACATTATAATCATGTTATAAGCAACTTTATAATTTCCTTTAGTTAAAGCATCAATTGCATAACTATAATAAATTGGAATAATTAAAAGAAATGCTCTTATAAATAAACTACTTATAAATTTTATAATAAAATACTTTTTATTTTTTAATAATACTTCTTTATTCTCACTCTTTGTCAAATTAACACCTTTCCTTGATTAATTATTATTAACTGTCCAAGTTTTTAAAACATCACAGTTAGCACTAGCTGGAACTGGGTTTGGTAAATCTACTTTTAAAATAAGTGGAACCTTGAAAGCTGCTCCAAAGCATAAACAATAACCAGGTTGTAAAGCTTTTTGTTTTTCAACTATTTCTTCTGTAATGTTTGGTACCATTTTACCAATATATTCTATATCTCTTGGGTGAGTAGTTTTAAATATTAAGAAATTAGCACATTGAGACATAACTGTTTCAGATAGTTCAACTGGTCTTTGAGAAATTAAAGTTAATAAAATTCCGTACTTACGACCTTCTTTAGCAATTCTATCAAATATATTATACCCAATTAAATCAATATCTTCCCCACTTTTTATATAACGATGGGCTTCTTCTATAACTAAATTAAAAGGAATACTAGCTCTATTTTGTAAAGCTTTAGTATATTCAAATATAATACGAGAGAATATTTTAACAATTACTTTAGCAATACTATCATCAATATCCTCTAAATTAATATTTAAAAGTTGGTACTTTTGACCATTTTGAATTACTAAACTTGATAAATATTCTTCTACTCCTATAAAATTAGGATAATCAAAGAATTTTCTATTTTCACTTATGATTAAAGAGTGTAATTTAACTTTAACAGCAATACTATCACCATAAGTATTTTCATTATTTAACCAATTTTCGCTTATTAAAGTAAAGTTTAAAGCTTTCTCTAAATCTTCTAAGGTATATTTATTAAATGTAGTTGGCTCATAATTATCAAGGTTAGGGTCAACAAATGAAGCAATATATTGAGAAACTAAAATACTTTCAGTAAAGTTTCCTTGACTATCTACATTAAAACATTCTCTAAATTTTCTAGTATATCCTGCTCCCTTTACTTCAGCTTCCATATTAAATTCATTAGTTGTACAGGTATTAAAAATATCAAATATATCATTACGTTTAGTACCTGGCATTTTATTAGAATAGAAAATTGATAACATAGCTTTAGCTATAATATGATTTTTATAACGATAACTAGTCTCATCACTTAAAGAGAAAATTTTAGCTAATTTTATCATTCTTTCAAGAAGCGTTAATTGACTAACTTTTTCAAGTCTTAAAAGAAGAGCTAAATCGTCTATATTTAAAAGCCAAACTGGTATACATAATTTTTCATAATTATTATAAGAACTAGTTGTAATAACTTTAAAATGATAATTAGGATTTAAACTATTCAAATTATTAAAAGCATTTATATATTCACCATTATTATCAAAAATTATCATAGTAGCTTTATAAGGATAGAAATTAGGTGTTGTAAAAACTGATTGTAAAAGTCTTGTTGTACCATAACTTTTTCCACTACCAGAATTACCTAAAATAGTTAAGTGATTACTAAATAAACTATTAATACTCATATAAACTGGTTTATTATCATAGAACGGACTATTTCCAATAGTCATAAAGCCTGGTTGATTATTCCCGGTAATCATTAAAATTTCATTTTCCTCTAAAAATCTAATTTTAGAAGTTAAACTTGGTTTACTAATTATACCACCTTGAAATTGATTATTAATAATTTCTCCAATAAATCTTGTTTCTATAATATCATCATGCACATATTCAACCTCTGATACAACTTGTCTTCCTGACTCGTCAGAAAAAACTAAATGTTGGTTAATTAAATTAGTTTGCAATACACCATTAACCTTTACATGTGCCCCATGGTCACTAATATACACTATTCTATCAAACATATTTTCCTCCTAATTATTCTTTTAAAATAAATCTTCAAGTTCTTTTTTTATTTTACTATTATCTATATTCTTAATTATATCATTAATCTTTTCTTTTTTATAGTATAATTTTAACTTTTTTTCATAATCATTTAATTTATCTTCAATTATTTTAAGTTGTCTAAAACAAGCATTTCTACTTATTCCATATTTCTCACTTATTTCTCCATACGATAAATTATTAAAATAATATTCTTCAAAATACTTTTGTTGTTTTTCGGTTAATAAAATACCATATAAATCATAAAGATTATTCAAATAAACTAATTTTTCCATTACATCATATCCTTAAATAAACCATAGATATATTTTTCTATATCAAAAGATTCTAAATCGTCTATTTTTTCACCTAACCCAATATATTTAACCGGAATATCCAACTCTTCTTTAATTGCTAAAACTATTCCACCTTTAGCCGTTCCATCAAGTTTTGTTAAAACTATTCCTGTTATATTAGTTATTTCTTTAAAATTCTTAGCTTGACTAATACCATTTTGACCAGTTGTAGCATCAAGTACAAGTAAAGTCTCCTCAGGTGCTCCTTCTATTAAACTACCTATAACTTTATTCATTTTTTCAAGTTCTTTCATTAAATTAACTTTGTTTTGTAAACGTCCGGCTGTATCAATTAAAATTACATCTATATTATCTTCTTTAGCTTTTTTAACTCCATCATAGATAACACTTGAAGGGTCACTTCCTTCTTCCCCTTTTACAAAACTACAACCAACTCTTTTACTCCACTCTTCTAACTGACTAGTAGCACCAGCTCTAAACGTATCACCAGCTATCATTAAAACACTTTTTCCCTCTTTTTTTAATTTATTAGCAACTTTTCCAATTGTTGTAGTTTTTCCAACACCATTTACACCTACAAACAAAATTACCGTAGGACCATTTGGATTATAATTTATCTTATTAGTTAAAATAGAATTATCAACATAAATAATAAATAACTCGTCAATTATTACTTCTTGTAAGTAACTTAAATCCGTTATATTCTCATGCTTTACTCTTTCTTTTAATCTATCAATGAAATTTAAAACTGTATTAACTCCTATATCAGCCATGATTAAAATATCTTCTAATTCTTCAAAATACTCATCAGTTATTTTCTTAGTTTTATTATTCAAATTAATTAATCTATTAACAAAATTATCTCTAGTTTTACTTAAACCTTCCGTATATAATTCTATTTCTTTTTTATCTTCCTCTTTAGTCTTTTCTATTTCTTCTTTTTTAAATGCATTTTTTATTTTACTAAAAATTCCCATATTGCCTCCTATCACGTAAAAAAGTATATCATTTAAAGAAAAATAAGTAAATAAATACTTATTTAATATAGTTCTAGTTTAAGAAAATAATTGTCCTTAAACTTCTATATTTCATTTTAGATAAACCAAGGATTAATCTTGTTTTTAATCTCTTTAAAATAAACCTTAATTAATTTCAAAGACTTGATTAAAATCTTGCGCACGCCACGATTATCAAAAGCCACTCCCGTATCTTGCAAAAGACCATCTTCAAACACAGACATACATATTGTAAAAACATTCCACGAAGCATGTAAAGAAGGCGACATCTACATACAAATTAACCCTACAAATCTCTTTTAAATATTAATTCTAAATCTTTAGATGGAGCTATTTTATAATATTTTTTAATTGTTTTATATAACCAACCATCTACACTCCAAGGATTAGGATTCCATAAAAACCTATCACTTAAAACTAAAATTCTAACACTATCTTTATTATCTTTTAAATCATTTCTTATTATTTCTTCTCTTTTTAAATTATCAACATAAATTGTTGAATAACCAACTAATAAGAATAATGTAAATAAAGCTAAAGCAATAAACCCACCTATTTGTAAAACTTTATTATTTTCTAAAACTAACTTATGATTACATAAAATAATTATCATAGCAAAACTTAAACAAAGAGTTGTAAGTAAAGCTGTTCTACCTCCCCATATAGGTGATATAAACATTGAACAATTAGCAAGAATACCAATTAAAACTAAATATAAAGCTTGAATATTCTTATATTCTTTCATATATTTTACAAATAAATAAATTAATAGAAAACTAAAGATAAGCCAAAAAAGCATTATAAAGGTACTATTACTATTAAGTAAAAATTGTAAAGGACTAATATTAATTTTTAATGTCTTTAAATAATACACAAGAGCTGTTAATAAAGGTATAATCGTACTATATAAAGATACTATACCAAATGCTATTTTATTTTTAATATATTTTTTCCCAAATACAAGAACAAAAATAACTAATAAAAGGATTAAAAAGCTATTATTTATAAATGTAAACTTTATAAAGTTAGGCAAATTATAACCAATTTTACCAAATAATGATAAATTCTTAAATTCTTGATAATCACCTAATCTATTCATAGTTCCTGGAGCAAAAGCCATTAAACAAAGTCCTAAAACGGAACACAAGAAAGATATTAAATAACAAATATCAACTTTTTTATATTTAATATAATAATAAATTAAATAAACCAAATATCCTATAATTATTCCTACACTTACAGTTTCAACAAACATAGATGAAATAATAGTTATAATTGGTAAAACTACATAAGTTATTTTTCTATGTTTTAAATTTTCAAATCTACTAATATATAAAATCAGAAAAACTAAAAAGCTTGGAAACAAATATGTTATATTGCCAGTAAGCCAAACATAAGCTTGTCTAAAAGCTTCCTCATCAACTAATAAAATAGCAAGAAGTAAAGCAATTGGAGTTATAAATTTATCCTTATGTTTAGTAATTCGTAATACAAAGAAATATATTAAAGAGATAATTAAAGAATTTAAAATATTCCAAATTTCTTTATAAGAAACTAGAAAATTAATAAAAATCCGACTAAAAAATCTTCCTTCAAACGTTTTATAACCACTTATAGCTATTTTTATAGAAGAAATAAGGTTTCCATTACTTCCAACAAAATTTCCCCAATCATCACCTGATAAAGGAGACAAAAATAAAATTATTAAAAATAGTAAAAATACAAAAATTGTAAATAAAATATCAATTTTTAAAATCTTTTCCTTTTTACACTTCAACGTTAATTTTTTAAGAAAATTATCTTTATCTTTTTTCATAACAACACTTTCCTAACTATCAAATTTATTATATCATAATAAAAAAAATAATAAAACTTAATTTATTATTTAAAAATTGAAATCTCGCGCACGCCAATGCCTGTACCAAGAACGCTAGTATCACTTAAATTAGCTGTCTCAGAAACAAAGATAAGTGAAGATGCTGCTCTTAAATCCATAAGGAAGCTAGGCGACATATTTAGATTAACCACTTTAAATTTAAAAATTGTAGCTATAACTACAATATAATATAGCTCTAGTTTAAGAAAAATAATTGTCCTTAAAACTTCTATATTTTCTCTTTAGGTATACCAGGGATTAATCTTGTTTCCAATTAAATTATAGTTTTAATATTACCTCTTTTTTATAAGCCTTAACCATTAAAAAAGTTTAGGTAGGAACCTCGCGCACGCCTTGGTTTGTTGCAGTTACCAGCATACTATTGGGTACTTCTTCTTGATAAATCATAATCATAGCACTCCCGACAGAATTAGACCAAAAGGCATAAGGCGACAGTCTAAATTAACCCACAAAAATTTTACTCTTTTTCTCTTCTCTTTCTTTCTTAGAAAAAATACAACCACAATAATCTTGTCTATATAAATTATATTCATGAGAAAGTACAATACTTCTTTTATAACCTTCTTTTTTTTTAAAATCTGAATATAAATACTTAACATTATATTTACACTCTAACTCATGGCCTATTTCATTTAATAAATTACTATTCTTTAAAGGACTAATTGTCAAGGTAGTTGTAAAGTAATCAAAGTTATTTTCTTTAGCATACAAGCAACTTTTAAGAAGTCGCAATTTAAAACATTCCTTGCAACGAAGCCCCCCTTCTTTTTCATTTTCAAGTCCCTTAATTTTCTCATAATATTCTTTATTATTATAAGGAGGAGCTACTACTAAAACTTCATTTTTCGTTTTAAAATTTTTAACAAATCTTTTAAGTTCACTTAATCTATGATTAAATTCTAATTCACTATCAATATTAGGATTATAATAAAAAATGGTAATATCAAAATAATTACTTAAATACTCAATTACATAACTAGAACAAGGTGCACAACAAGCATGAAGTAATAATTTTTTCTTACCATCCAAGTTTTTTAAAGTATTTTCTAAAACTACACTATAATTCATACTATATATCTAAATTATGATAAACATTAGAAACATCATCAATATCTTCTAAGGAACTTATTAAATTCATTACTTTTTCAGTATCTTCATCACTTAAAGCAATTTTATTATCAGGAACAAAAGTAACTTCACTTGTTAAAAATTCAACTACACCACTTTTTTCAAAAGCTTCTTTAACACTTAAAAAATCGTCTGGTTCGGTTATTATCAAATAACTATCACCATTATCAATACAATCAAGAGCTGATGCATTAATAGCAGTTTCCATAATCTCGTCAAAATTATCATTAGCTACAATTTCAATTACACCTTTTCTCTTGAATAAATAACTAACTGAACCATCAGTACCTAGATTTCCACCATGTTTAGTTAAAGTTGAACGTACAAGCATCGCTGTTCTATTTTTATTATCAGTTAAACAGTCAACCATTAAAGCAATCCCATGAGGTGCATATCCTTCATAACGAATACTTTCAAAATTAACATCACCAGAAGCCCCAATAGCTTTATCAATAGCCTTTTGAATATTATCTTTAGGCATGTTGTTACTTCTTGCTTTTTCAATAACCATACGAAGTCCTGGATTCATATCTGGGTCTCCATTAGTTCCTTTAGCTGCGACTTGAATTTCCTTTGCTATTTTTTGAAAAATCTTTCCTCTTTCAGCATCTATTAATCCCTTTTTACGATGAATAGTTGCCCATTTTGAATGTCCACTCATAAAATCCTCCTAATTAAAATAATTTATTATAACCGGTCCTAAAATAAGCAATAGTAAAAGTGGTATAAAAAACAAAACTGATACAATACTTATCTTAAGAGGCAATTTGGCAATATAGGCTCTTTGCTCTAAAACTAATTTCTCTCTTATATAATCAATTTGATTATACAAAGTATCTATAACATTATTACCAAAAACATTAGACTCTCTAATATTTAAAATAATATTATTAACAGTATCACTTGGAATTCTTGTTTTTAAATCGTCTAGAGCTTCATCTAAACTTTTTCCAAGATTAACTTCTCTTATAGCTTCTCTAACTTCAAGAGCTAGGGAAGAATCAATACTACTACTAGCCATATCAAGAGCACTTATTAAATTCTTACCAGATTCTAATGATAAAGCTAATATTTCAAAGAAATACATAGCATCATAATCTAACTTATGACTTCTTTTTTTAATTTTAGTATCAAAATAAATATTTGGTAGTAATGTATAGTAAAAATATACAATAATTGGAGCTAAAATATAGCCAAAATCAACTAAATATAATATCACAAAAAATAGGAAAATACTAGATAATATTCTAATATTCATAAAAGTATAAGGACTAATTTTAGCATTTATTCCTAATAATTTTATTTTTTTAGAAATTTTAGCAATAGTTTTATCCCGATAAATTAAAGAAGATATTTTATCTGTTGTCATAAATTATCACCTATCTTCATCATTTTTCTTACTATAAATATATATGATACATAAATAATAACACAAATTATAATAATTAAATAACCTAAAGTACTAGAAACAAGAGGCATAAAATAACTATTATCTAATATATAAATAAATAAAACAAAAGATACAGGAATAAATAAAAGTACATAATATAAAAGTTTACTTGAAGCTGTTAAGCTTTTTAATTCTTCTTTTAATTTCTTATTATTAAAGAATGTTTTTTCTACACTTTCAAATACTTTAACAATATCTCCACCAGTTGAATTTAAAATAGTTAAAGATGTTGTTATATATTTTACATCATTAAGTTTAACCCTACTCTCAAAACGTTTAAAAACAACATCTAAACTAAGCCCATAAGTAAGGTCAACATACATTTTTTTAAATTCTAGTCCTAAGGGTGAATCAAGTTCAACTGATACAAGTTTAATAGCTTGCATAATACTATGTCCACTTTTAAAAGAATTATTCATAATTGTAATAGCTTTTAATAAATCATTTTCTTGTTCTTTATTAGTTATCTTTACAAATGCAAATAAGAATAAATCCATTGAATAAAAACCAGTAACAAAAGCTATAATTATAGCTAGTAAAGTAATATTTTCATATTTAATCATATTAATAGTTATAAGAATTATAAGAAATAAAATAGCTAGAAGAAGTTTTTTACTAACAAAATCCATCTTATCAATTTCTTCTTTTTCTTCTTTACTTATATACTTTTGATATTTTAAAGAATACTTATCAAAAATCTTTAATTTATATAAAAACTTAGAAATTTTCTTTATAAAATTATCATAAATTGAAAAGAAATCGTCAAAGAACTTTGTTTCTTTCTTGGCTTTATAAACTGAAAATTGATTTAATCTTTCTTCTATTTTTATTTTTCTTCTTAAAAGCATAAAATAATAGAAAACTACTGCTAAAATATATAAAAGAACCAGCTCTAAAACAAAACCAAATACAAGATTACTATTCATAAGCATCACCAAATATATCTTCAAGTTCTTTTATACCTTTACTTTTAATTCGCTTAATTGTTTCTATCTTTTTATTAACTATTTTAAATTCTCCATCAACTTCCCCATTAGAAGTTAAACCAATTTGTTCAAATTTAAAAATAGGTGTTACTTTTATGTCGTCATTATTAAAACCGGAAACCTCACTTATTTCAGTAATTTTTCTTCTACCATCACTAAGTCTTGTTATATTAACTACAATATCAATAGCATTTTCTATATAATCCCGAATTGCTGGAATAGGAATTTCAATTCCCCCCATTAAAACCATTGTTTCAAGTCTGTTTAAAGCATCAACTGGACTATTAGCATGAAGAGTTGTTAAGCTTCCATCGTGTCCTGTATTCATAGCTTGTAACATATCAAAAGCTTCTCCCCCACGAACTTCGCCAACTATAATTCTATCTGGACGCATACGTAAAGAGTTACGAACTAAATCTCTAATTGTAATTTCACTTTTACTTTCATAATTATCAACTCTTGTTTCAAGGGAAATCACATGGCTTTGTTTTAAACGAAGTTCAGCTGCATCTTCTATTGTTATAATACGTTCTCTATCTCCAATAAAACCGGATAATATATTTAAAATAGTTGTTTTTCCTGAACCGGTTCCTCCACATACTAAAATATTAAGTTTAGATTTAACTGAAGCTTCTAAAAAAACAGCCATATCTCTTGTTAAAGTACCATTTCTAAGTAAATCTTCTATATTAATTAAATCTTCTCTAAACTTACGAATAGTAAGAACTGGACCTTTTAAAGACAATGGTGGAATAATAGCATTAATACGAGAACCATCTTTAAGTCTTGCATCAACCATAGGCTTTGAACTATCTATTGTTCTTCCTAAAGGTTGTACTATTTTTTGAATTGTTCTTAATATATGGTCAGAATTTATGAAGGATATGCTCTCGTCTTTAACTAATTTACCATCAATTTCAACATATACTTCATCAGGTGCATTAACCATAATCTCGGTTACATTTTTATCTTTTAAAAGTTCAGTTATAGGTCCAAGTCCATTTATTTCATTATCAATTAAATTAAATATGTGATTACGCTTAAAAATTGGTAAATCTATGCCATTTAAAGACTTATCAATTTCTAAATTTATATAATCATTTAAGTTCATATTTTTAGGAACATTGTTATCAATTATATTTTGAATAACTTTGCTTCTTATTTCTTCTAATAGTTTTTTATCTTCAAAAATATTATAATCACTTGTTGGTACAATTTCTTCTTTTTTAGAGGTATCAACTAAAAATTCACTTGAAAAACTTTTTTTAACTTCTTCCTTTTTCATATAACCTCCAAACTATTCAATATCTTCTAATAAATCACTGGCTACTTTCATTATTTTTTTATATTCTTTTTTATCATGAGGAAAAACATTTCCAACTAAAGTTAAAATTTTTCCATCAAGAACATATTTATCTATTGTTTTAACATAAAATTCATGTCCTAAATGATAGTCAATATTATGATTTATAAAGCTTCTAATATCATACACTGAAAAATATTTTTCTTCTAAAGAATTACTTTCATTAAGTAATACCCGAAAATCTTTAAAACCAATATCAGATACAATATTAACAAAAGTTTTAGTATTAACTAAATCAACAGGGTCATTAGACATAACATTTAAAATAGTATTAGAATTATCATAAATAACAATATTTAAGTCAGTTAAAACATGTGATGTGTCAATTAAAACTACATCGTAATAATACTTAAACATATTAATTATTTGTTCAATATACTTTAAATTAATACGCGATGCTTGCCTAGGGTCTTTTACACTTTTTAAAACATCAATATATTTATTATATTTAACAACGTAATCATTTAATTCTGTAAAACGATTATTAGTAATGTCGTCAACTAAATTAAAAATTGTTCTTTCTTGTCTTAAATTTAAGCTAATTGCAATACTACTTGAATATAAGTCTAAATCTAATATTAAAACTTTCTTTTGTAAATCACTAAAACAACCTGCTAAATTTAAAAGAGTGGTAGTTTTCCCTACGCCCCCTTTTCTTGATGTAATTGTAATTATCTTACCCATAAGCGCCTCAACAATCAATTATATCAAAGCGAGTACGATAATCACTTAATACTTTTTTAGTTTCTTTATCTAATAATATATAATCTTTATATTTCTTTTTTCCAGCTACCATAATAACAATTACTTCAGTTCCTACTTGAAGCCTTGTATTTACAGGATACCTATGGTCAATAAAAACATTATCTAAGCCATTTATTTCACATACATAATAATATAAATCATGTGGTTTACTTGAAACTACTTCACTTTCAAAGGCTTCAATATCTGGTTGCATATAATTATTTTTTTCTAACTTAGGAATTAAAAAGATTATTACAAATAAAAGGAATAAAGCAATAACTAAAAAATAGAAAAATTTAAAATTAAGTGTAATAATCATACAAGTTAAAAATGGTAAAATAAGTCCAAATATGTAAAACAAAACAAGAAGTGACAACTTACTACGAAGTTGCATATTTAAAAGTATATTACGTTCTTCTTCGGTTATTTTACGTGTTTTTTTCATATTAATCCCTCTATTCTTCTTTAGTTTTTAAAATTTTAGATGTTGTAACACAAGCTGGGTCTCCCATGATTTTATCAAGTCCAGGAGTCATAACTTCTAAACAACTTTTTAATTCTATCTCTACGTTTTCTTCATTATTTTTTTTAGTAATTGAAATTTTATATTCTTTATCATTAACTTCTTTGGTTTCAATATCAACTTCATTTAAGACAGTTTCTAGGTGATTTTTCATTATCATAAGTCTTGAAACATCAATAAAAGCAAATATTACAAATATTAAAACTGGCAAAATCAATACAAATTCAACCAATGCTTGACCTTTTTTATTCATAAATCACCATTACTTTCTTTTAATAAGAAAAGAATGTCTAGGTTAAATTCCTAGCACATATGGATTTTCTTTAGTACCATTTCCTCTTTCAATTATCGTCTTTGAAGATAAAGCAACAATTGGTCTAACTGATAAAGGAGTAGTAACTGAAACTTCAACTAATTTTCCTTCATGATAACTCAATATACTCGTATCATTTGTACTAGTTGGGTTTAAAAGAACCATATCGTAAGTATCTTCTTTTGTCATTTCTAAAACCCAACTTGAATTATCATTATTCGTTAGAGCATTTTGACTCCAATTTTTAGTATCAGCACTATAAGCAATATCACTTGGCATCATTATTCCTACTTTTCCACTCCAAGTTTTATTTTCTTCTCTTTCACTCTTATATAATTCTTTAGCACTTCCACCATTAACTTTTCCAATACTATATGTTATTTCCTCTAAGTATTGTTTATTTTTAAGACGCATTGTATATCCTGGAGATGTTTTTCCATCACGTTCAGTATTTAAAAATTGCATTAAGCCAGCATTTGTCCAGTCATTATTACCTGACTCATCATATTTATTATAGAAAACTCCTCCATTACTTTCACGAAGTTCATAAGTTCTATTCAAATCATTTATATAATAAGTTCCTGGCACATTATCAATTGCTTCATTACGAACAATTTTAATATATTCTTTAACTTCATTATCTTTAGTTTCAGAGAATACTCCAATTATTCTCCAAAGTTCACTATTAAATCTAACATAGTTATTAGCATTTACTCCACTATAACGATACTCATTTATATCTTCTTTAGTAGTTGCTAATTCTAAATCTTTATTAATACCAACAACTCCACCAGTTTTAGTATAAGTATCTTTAATTATATTAGTTGCATAAGGTACTTCACCTTTTTGATATAAATCTACTTTAACACTTCCATAATAAGTTTTATTTAAAGCTTCATTTCCAGCATCTTTATTAATCCATACTTTTAAATATACTGTCTTAGATGCATTTGGCACTAAATTATATCCTGAATATATTATACTAGAATTTGTACTTAGAATTTCAGGACTTGAATAAGAAACACCATTATCAGTACTAATAGCATATTTTAAATATTTATTTTCAAGAGTTGACTCTTTCTTAGAATTAGTAATTAATTTTACATCAAACTTCATAATAGTAAGAGAGCCTGTGTTAGTTAAAGTTAAAACAACTGGTTTAGAATTTTTAAGACCACTATCATCAGTTTCAGGCAATTTATTTTCTAAGTTAATCAAAGTATTATTAACTGTCATATTCAAATCACCAGTTTTAAAACTAACAACATCGTCCGTTTTATCAAAATTTGTAAGTAAAGAATAACTTGTACCTAAAAATAATGTTACAACGCATAAAACCGAAAAAATCAATATTTTTCGTTGTTTACTAATAGCATTATCAGTTATTCCTTCTTTTTTTATTAAGTTAGGTTCTTCCATAATAACCTCCATATTCTATTAAAATTATATATTAAAAATTCAAAAAAAACAAGTCTTAAAAGAGAAAAAATCAATATATTTAAAAAGCGACAAATTTAACATTTTCTATAATATTTTCTTTTTATTATTTTATTTTTAATTTACATATAAAAACATAAGTTATTTTTTATTCTAACTTATGTCTTATTTCTATTTTCTTTTATTTAATTTGTATTTTATCCTTAACTATTCTCTTTCATTACCTATAATTAACTAGCTAACTTTACTGTATATGGGTCGTCCATTGTTCCATTTCCACCATTTAATAAAACTTCTTTCTTTAAATTGATTACTGCACGTAGACCATCAATAGATGCATTAACTGGGCGTCCATACCACTCACCATCCGGACAAAATACAAACTCACCTGCATAAACACGCCACGAAACAAAATAATAAGGAGTCATAGTCCAGTAAAAGGCTTTAGTTATTAAATAGTTTCTTTCATTTTTTGTATTATACAAACCACCTGCTAATGCAATTTCGTCAGCTGTAATTAAACCTATCGGTTTTTCTAGTTTTTTATTTCCCTTACCATCACTGCCCTTTGCACTGAATAAATCAGCATTATTTGGACAAACTAAACTTGCAGCTTTCTTATTCATATTTCTATCATGTGCTCCATAATTAGTAGAAGGTACGGTGGAAAAGCCATCGCCATTTCCATCTTGAGTAGATAAGCTTCTATCGTTGCAGAATGTTCCACCAATATATATATATTTATCTGCTGTTTGTCCAGACTCTGTTGCAACTGCTAACTTAGTTATATACCAATTTTCAAGTTGAGTTTTAGCATTACTGCTTGCAGTATCAAGTCTGGTATTATCGTAACTTGTTAAATCATATGTCCAATAGTATGCTTGAATACTTGTTGCATCATTAAAAGATTTTATTTCAATTAAAAATTGACAAGTAGCATCTGCTAAAGTTGCTCTACAAGTATACTTATAACCATCAGCAAGTTTCCCATCCATATTCCATTCTGTAAATGTTCCTGAATAATCAGCACCTGTTAGTTTAAATACTCTACCACTAGCATCTGGCGTATAGCCTGTTCCAAAATAATACTTAGTATTTCCTGCTATATCACTATAAGTAGCTTCCTTACTTTTAATTGGCTCACTTGAAAAATTATCTCCATACATGTAACCAACGTAAGTTGGAGATGCTGATTTTGTATTATATGCAACTGCAGCTCCAGTTACACTTGATGCTTCCATACCACTAGAGTTAGGTTTGGTTCCATTGTATATAAGCCTTATGGAACCATCTCCATTTATTCTTACGATTTTCCAGTAGAAACCAGCAAATTTTACATTATTATTTTGTACATCTCCACGATAGAAATATGTATCTCCATCGTTGTCAGTTGTTTGATAAAGTCCTACCTCACTACCTATTACATTAGCTATTTGATAAGTTCTGCTTGAGGCTGTTTTTATAGTGTTTCCTTCCATTGAAGTTATATGATATACTGTCCCACACGAAGTCATAACATTAAGACTTAACGAGCCACATGTCCATTTACCATTCATTGTATCACTTAAAGTTTGCTTTGTTTTTACATTTCCTATTAAAGTATATATGCCACTAGTAGTATCAAAAGTTACACCATCTGCATATT
>CANQEQ010000021.1 GCA_947595345.1 uncultured Bacilli bacterium
TAACTAAAAATGATAAAGAAACCTTTGAGATGTTAAAGAGAATACATATAGACGAGATAACAAGTACATGTATTAAGAAAGGTTATAATGATTTATCAGATTGCTTGTTAATAACTGAACAAATGAGTGCATCAAATGTAACTGAGGCTAAAGAAGCAATTAAGGCTAAAGGAGATGTAGATTTAACTAAGACAAGTGAACAAGCCAATGAAAATGGAATGTATAAGACAGAAGATAATGATGGAGATACATACTTTTATAGAGGAGATGTTAAGAATAATAATGTTAAGTTTGCTGGTTTCTATTGGAAAATCGTAAGAATTAATGGCGATGGTTCTATTAGACTTATTTATAATGGCGACCATGCAAATGCAACTGGCATGGAAGCATCTTCTGTAACTGGGAAAGGTGAGGTTTTTAATGAGCAATATCCAGACCCTGCTTATTTCGGATATATGTATGGAGATAATTTTTCTAAAGAGCCAATTAAAAGTAAAGAAGCAACTTATACTGAGATAGTTCAAGAGACAAAATACTATTTTGGAAAGGGATATACAGGTGATGCTTCTGATAGAACATTTAAGTTAACCGATGCCAATTATGTAGGAACATTTACAGAATGGAATGCATCAGATAAAATTTCTGAAGGCTATAAATATACTTGTATGCAAACAACAAATGATGGAACATGTCAATTTATAATAGAAGTAAAAACACTTAATAGTGCAACGAGTATACAAGCTTATTTTTGGGCATATTCTTCAACATCATATGAAGGAATAAGAGGTGATACAATTAGTAGTAATGCTAAATCTGTTCTTGAAAATTGGTATAGTGAAAAATTAGCAGTTGTAACTGAGGCTGGGCAAACAGCAGATAAGTATATAAATGCAGGAGGAACATTTTGTAATGACAGAAGTTTAGCTGAAACAGCTCCTAATGGAGAAGATAATGGCGATGGTTTTTCTTTAGTACCTTCAACTTATACTGGAGGATATGAAAGAAATGTAATTAATATGTCATCAAGTCTTATATGTCCAAATACAGCTGATTTATTTAGTGCAAAAGGAAGTACCGGAAAAGGAAATAAAAAATTAGATTATCCAATAGGCTTAATAACAGCCGACGAACTTGCATATGCAGGAGGTTTAAGTGAAACGAGAAGTGATAAATACTATTTGAAAACTGGAGTATATTATTGGACTATGACACCTTATAGATTTTATTCAGAATTTGTTGTTGCTGATAAATTTACTTTCTACGTTTCAGGAGATTGGCGTGGTTGGGGAGTTTTGGATACAACTCCTGGTCTACGAGCAGTCATTAATTTAAAATCAAATGTATTAGTTAAAAACGGCAATGGAACAATGGATGACCCATATACAGTAAAGTTAGCAAGTTAATTAAGGTAATGAATGAGAATAAATAAGAAAAAATAAATTAAAAAAAGAAAATAGAAAAAGACATAAATTAGAAAGAACTAGTTTATGTCTTTTAATATAGTAATAATTTAATAAAAAAGTGTTATTAAATATCTATATTTCCTATTTAGGATTAACCAAGGATTAATCTTGTTTTTAATTTCTTTTCTTATACCTTAGTAGTTTAAAAAGACTTAATTAAAATCTAGCGCACGCCAGCACCTGCATCATCAACCCAGGCGTTGCTGAACTCACCTGCAGTCCGAACAGTAAACTCATTGTCATGAGTGTTCCACGAATTGAAGTTTATAGGCGACATCTATATACAGATTAACCCTAATTAAAGAATATTAAATTTTAATATAAAAATCAAGCAAGATTTATATAAAAAACTAAACTTTTTTAAAAAATTTTTCTCTTAAAAATTTAACCAAAATTAAAAATTGTAAAAAAAATTAGCTGAATTTTTAGTTTTGAAGTGATTTTTTGACCTCAATTTTAAATATTCAGCTAATTTTCTTTGAAAAACTTAAAATTTCCTTGATTTTTAAGGAAATTTTAAAGTGTTGCATTAATAAATAAAGTGTGTTATTGTAAATAACTATGGAAGCAATTTAGAGCTAGGTGCCTGCCTTCTATTTTAATCAGGGGAACTTGGTTGAAAGAAAAGGAGGTAATGATTATGGCGAAAAAAGATTTATTAATTTTTTTTCAAAGTATAATTATACTTTTGCTAACTATAATTACTTTAATTTTAGTTGTAAAATAAAAGGCACTATTATATTGAAATAAATTCAATATGATAATGCCTACCTTATCGGGTAAGCATTTAGCATAAAAACTAAATTGCTTCCTACAAATAAAATTATAATAGATAAATATAAATTTGTAAATAAGTATAATAAAATTAGACATATTTATTATTATTTAAAATATTCCAAGTATCTCGTCATTTTGAACATCTATATTTAGATAATTAGCATTTTTAGATAGACCAGGCATTCTTACAACGCCACCCATTAGAATTGTAATAAAACCAGCACCGTTATTAATCTTGTAACCTGTAACTGTCATAGTAAAATCCTTAGGGTAGGCAAGAATATCTTTATTATCTGTAATTGAAGCTGGTGTTTTAGAAATACATATCTTATAGTTTCCATAATCTTTATCTAAAGCTTCTAATTCTTTTTTTAGGTTGTCCTTATAAACGACTTCTTTAGCTCCATATATATCTTTACAAAACTTGTCTATTTTTACAGTTATTTTATCATTTATGTCATAGATAGTGTAATGTTTAGTATTCTTTCTATTCGCATATTCTACAACTGTATCAGCAATTTCTTTAGTATTTTTACTACCATTTTTATACATATTACTAATTAAAGTCTTGACATTTAAGTTCTTACAATAATCTTCAAATAAAGATATTTCTTCTTTCGTATCATCAGTGAATTTATTTAAAATAACTAATAAATTATCATTGAATTTTTGCATATTTAAAATATGAAATTTTAAATTTTCTAAACCTTTTTTTAGATTTCCTTTACCATGATATTTTAAACTTCTAATAGTAGCATTAACGATAACTAAATCAGGATATAAGTTATTCAAATCACATTTAATATCAAAAAATTTTACAGCCCCCATATCACTTCCAAAGCCAGCTTCAGTTATTACATAAGGAGCAAGACTAAGAGCAGTTTTAGTAGCAACTACGGAATTACAACCATGAGCTATATTAGCAAAAGGACCACCATGAATAATAGCTGGATTATTTTCTAAGGTTTGAACAAGATTAGGTTTAAAAGCATCTTTAAGTAAAGCTAAAACAGCTCCAGTTCCATGCAAATCTTTTAGATAAATATATTTTCCTTTATCATTTTTTCCAATTAAAATATTATCTAATTTACATCTTAAATCATTAAAATCCTTAGCAAGAGTAAAAATAGCCATAATTTCACTGGCAGCTGTAATTGTAAATTTATCTTTCCTAATAGACGTTTCAATAGTTCTTAAACTTCTATCATTTATATCCATACATCTTTCAAAAAAGACTTCTTTAATTTTTAATTTATTACCTTGATATATATGATTATCAATTATAGCTGAAATTAAATTATTAGCACTGGTAATAGCATGAAAATCACCTGTAAAATGTAAGTTAATTTCATTCATTGGAGCAACTTGAGTTCTTCCCCCACCAGTAGCACCTCCTTTAGTTCCAAAAACTGGACCTAAAGATGGTTCCCGAAGAACAGCAATAGCCTTATATTTATTTTTATTTAAGGCATCAACAAGACCGACAGCCAAGGTAGTTTTTCCTTCACCATAAGGAGTAGGGTTAGTTGAGGTTACTAAAATTAATTTTCCTTTTTTCCTTTTATCAAGACTGTCAATTTTAGCCATATAATTCCCATATGGTATAATTTTGTTTTCTTTAATTCCTAATTTTTTAGCAATAGCTTTTATAGGCAATAATTTAGCTTTTTTGCTTATTTCATAATCTGTCATAGTAAAATCCTTTCTAAGTTAACTTTTCTAAACTAATTATAGCAAAACATGAACTTTTTTAAAATATAAAAATGTCAAGCAAAGTTTAATTTTCTTAAAAATTCTCTAGTTATTTTAATTTACATTATAAATAACTTATTATATAATAAAAGTATAGTGGAGGCTCACATGAATAATAAAGGGTTTACAACAATTGAACTTATTTTAACTATTGTTTTAGTAGTAGTAATCATGGCAACTATCACGAATGTTACTTATACTTATCGTGACCGTAGTGAATATGAAAAAACTCTAACCGAAGTGACTAATTATAAAAATAATTTAACTAAAATAATCTATGACGATATATTAAAAGGACCAAATAGAGTAGTAGGAATTAGTAAAATAAATAATAATTCTTATAGGCTTTATACAACTACTACAACAGCTAAAAGTTTTCAAATAATAGATGAGACTTCAAAAGTTGGAATAAACTATGATGGAGTAGAATATTTAGTTCCTGGGTGTGAAGATGGCTTAGTAACACTTGAAACTGTTTCATTTTATTCAGCTAATAATATTTATAAATTAGATGTTGTATTTAGACATAGAAACCTAGAAGAATTAATAAAAATTCATTTTGTTATATCATAAAGCTTAAAATTAAAAAGACCAGACTACTAGAAATAAAAGCATGAAAAAGTCGCATTAGAAAATAGTTTAAATAATTTATTTTCTTATTATCTAAGATACTAAAAACTTGCATATGAATACAAAATCCTCCAAAGGATAAAAAGAAAGTAATTAAAGTAGCTTTTAATTTAAGACTTATATTAAGATTTATTGTAAAGTAAATTCCTTCTGTGATTTCTAAAATACCACTTATAAGAGCATTTACAAATGGAGATAAATTCAAATTAGTTTTAATTAAAGTTGTAATAATCATGAAAAAAGTAATAATTCCATATAATAAAAATAAAATATTTAAAGTATTATAAATAGAATTCTTAAGACAGTTTATAAAGCTAGTCTTTTTTTTATTATCTAAAGTACTTTTACTACCTAAATTAATATAACTATTACGATTAAAAAAGCCAATTAAAAAATTAGTTAGATAATGGCTTCCTAAAATAATAAAACCGATTTTAGGATTTTTTAAAAAAGAAGAACCAATGCTTTCTATTATAAATAAAGGATTAGAAAAATGCGTAAAAGCTAATAACTTGTTAGCTTCTAATTCATTAATAATATTTTTTTCTAATAAACTTTTAATGTATTTACTACTACTTGGAAATCCACTTATTAAAGATAATAAAAAAACAAAAGCAGTTTCTTTTTTCATTTTAAAAAATCTTGTCATGAATTTTCCAAAAAAATTACTTAAATAGTCTATTGCATTATAATTAATTAAAAGGTCAATTACAATATAAATTGGGAAAATAGTAGGAACTAAATTATAAAACCAAAGAGATGTACTTTTATAAATTGTTGTAGTAACTAAATTAGAGTGTTCAAATATTTCAAAAAGAAATAAAAAAATGCTAATAATAATTAGTAAATTAAAATATTTTTTATTCATAAAATTCCTTATTTTTGTTATAATTAAGTAGGTGATTATGTAATGTTTAATAAAATATATGAAAAAACCAAGAAATTTATTAAAAAAAACTATAAAGACATTATTTTTTATGTTGTAATGTTAATTCTTTTAATAGTTGTAACTTATCCACTTCCATATTTTATTTATACAGGTGGGGGAACAATTGACTTAGATAAGAGAATAGAGTTAAAAGGTAATGAAAAAGGAAGTTATAATTTAGCTTATGTAAGTCAAATAAATGCAACTATTCCAACTTATTTACTTAGTTTTATAATTGATAAATGGGAAGTCTCAAGTATATATAATTCTACAATTGATGAGAGTGAAAATCAAAAAGATATAGAAGAAAGAGAAAAATTATATTTAGAAGAAGCTAATAGTAATGCTATTATAAATGCTTATAAGTTAGCTGGTAAGAAGGTTGATATTAAAAGTAATGATTATAAAGTTATTTATGTAAATAAAGATAGTGAAACAGATATTAAAGTAGGGGATACTTTAGTAAGTGTAAATGGTATATCAGTTAGTAATAATTCCGAGTATAAAGAGTATTTAAGTACTTTAACAGTAGGAGAAAATTTAAGTGTTAAGGTTAAAAGAAATAATAAAGAAGTAGAGTGTTATGCTAAATTAAAAGAAATAAATGGAGAAAAAATTATAGGACTTTATTTAGTTAATATATATGATTATGATGTATCTCCGGAGATTAAATTAAAGTTTAAAAGTAATGAATCAGGACCAAGTGGGGGATTTATGTTGTCGCTTGCTATATATGATAGGTTAGTAAGTGAAGATTTAACTAAAGGTCGGAAAATTGTTGGAACCGGGACCATTGATGCTAATGGGGAAGTAGGTGAAATAGGAGGAGTTAAGTATAAATTAATAGGAGCTGTTAAAGATAAAGCTGATATTTTCTTTGTACCAGTTGAAAACTACGAAGAAGCCTTAGAAACTAAAGAAAAGTATAATTATAAAATAGATTTAGTTAAAGTAAAAACCTTAACGGAGGCTGTTTCGTATTTAAGAAAAACCTCTTAAACTCTAAAATTTGTAAAAAAAATAAAAAATTAATAAAAAATTCAAAAAATAATAAATTTTTCGTTGTTATTTTTTAAAATTCAGTGTAATATATAAGTTGGTGAAGGAAATGGAAAATTTAGTAGTTTTCTTTGGAAAAAGTAAAAAAGTTCAAATGATAGTTTCTAAATATCAAGAAATGTATAATGCTAAAACTTATGAAATAGAAACAATAAAAAAAGTTGGTTTTATGGATAAATTTACAAATAATAAAATAGAAATTCATAGATGTAATTTGAATTTAGCTAATTTTGAAAGAGTTATTTTAGTTTCCGAGATGTGGCATGATAAAGTACCATTTCCAGTTTTAAGATTTTTAGAGCATCAAACAGGAAAAATTAATCATATTATGTATGTATTATTCAACAAAAATCGTGATGATAGACCAGAAGAGTTTGATAAAATGGATAAGGTATTAAATTTAAGACGTGATAATTCTTATTTTGTAACTTTCAATAAAAAAGATATACATGTAAGAGTTTATCAATAGATAATTATAGGGGTGTCGTAGTATGAAAAGAAAAATATTTTTAATTATATTAGTATTTTTATTTAATATTATTTGGGTAAATGCTATTTCAGTTACTAATAATTTAGCAAGTAAGTATAATTTTGTTATTAAAACTAATAGTCAAACTAATTTAAGTAATAATCACCTTGTAGAAGATTTAGATATAATGTTAAGAACCGATTTATCTTATGATAATGAAGATGCTTCCGTTATTGCAAATAAAATAAACATGTATTTAAAAACCGAAATGGAAAATAAGGGCGAAGTAATTTCTAAGTATGCAATTGCAAGTGAAGTTAATCCTTATTTAGTAGCAGCTATGATTTTAGAAGAGAGTAGATGTGATTCTGAGTGTAGTTTTTTAGTTAAGAGATGTAATAATGTTGGTAGAATGTATTACGATAAAGATAATATGGGAGAGGTTGCTTGCTATGGTGGTTCTTATCAAAAGTTTGACTCTTTAGATAATTCAATTAGAGCTTATATTAAATATATCAATACAAATTTTTATAGTAAAGATTTAACAACTCCAACTTCAATTGCTAAAGAATATAAAAGAGATTTACGTTGGGTATTTAGAGTTAATCAATTTATGGAAAAGATAAAAAATGCAACAGTTTAGAGTTGCTTTTTTTATACTTAAAAATAAATTTAAAATTATATTAAAAATTAAATAAAAAACTCATTTTTTCAAGCCTTAAAGCATAAAAAAATATCGTAGAACATACTATTATACGACAACTTCAAGCAGTTAAATTATATCATAAACTAGAAAAAAAATGAATATTTTTTAACTTTTTTTGAAAAAATTAGCATAATTTAGCAAATTATTATCAGAGAATAGTATGTTCTACGATAATTTAAAGAGGAAAGGAGTATTATAAGTATGAAATGTTATTATCATGAAAGTAAAGATGCCGTAGGAACTTGTAAAGACTGTGGAAAATCTTTATGTAAAACTTGTGTAGATAAGTATGAAAGTGGTTTATGTGAGGCTTGTGAGAAAAAGAGAAAAGAGAAAATTCAAAAAGAACTAGATATTAAAAAAGAAAATTTAAAGAAAAATGCTAAGTCAGTTAAAAACGATACAATAAAAGATTTAGTTATAGCAGCAGTTCTTTCATTAATATGTGGAATTTTTGGATTTGCTATTGGTGGATTTCAAGGTTTACTTATGACAATTGGTTTCCCTTGGGGTTGGAAATTTATAAACCAAATAATGACTGGTAACTTTATGAGCTGGTTAATCATTTTAACTGAAAAATTCTGGCTTGTTGCTTATATAATTAAGTTTGGATTAGCTTTAATTATAGGGGCATTTACTTGGCCTTTCATTATAGGTTATAAAATTTATTTATTCGTAAAAGCAAATAATTTTGAAAAAGAAACTAAGAATATGTAAGGCTGTTATTTAACAGTCTTATTTATATAAGGAGGTATTTAAGTGTCGTGGTTAGAGTATTTAGGTTTAGAATATTTATTAAGTGATGATAACCATTTAGATTTTTCAGGACTTGGAAGTGGAATGCTTTTTTTATTCGGTCTTTTTTGTTGGTTAATAGTTGGAATATTTCAAGGTGATTTAGTAGACCAAGGAGCAGCTGTCTTTAATTTATTAGCATCAATTATTCTTCTTGTTTTAACGATTATTAAATATGTAAAAATGTATAAAAATAAGGATAATTCAATTACTAAAAAAATATTTTATGGACTTTCTTTTCTAGTTCTGGTTGCGTCTTTTATATATGGTCTTATAAAACCTTATCATACTTTACTTTTTAATTATGATTATAAAAATGTTTTCTCAGGAATTGCTATGCTCTTTTATCCTTTAATAATTTTAAATTTATTATTTCCTTTTTTCTGTGAAAATAAAAAGTTAGGTAGAAAAATTGAAGCTGGATTTGAAACTTTAGGTTTAGCATTTATAACCTTAGTTGTTGTATTTCTTTTAAGTCAAGTTGTAACTTTATTTGTATCTTTTACTAAAACCGAAGGAATATATGGAAATTTTATTTCTTATCATAATGTAGAGATTACTAGACAAAGAAAAAATTGGGAATATAAAAGTGTTCAAGAGTGTATAGAAAAATTATTACCAACTGATGCTAAAACTTCATTAGAGGAGTTTATAAATTCTAGTACAACTATGAAACAATATAAAGAAAATGGAGATTTAGAAGGGTATCAGAAAAACTTACTATCTTATATTCATAAGAATTATCCAATTGGAAAATTAAAATCTAATAGTATTTCTTATGCTAGTATGAAATGGGAAGAAGATTATATTGTTACTTATGTTTTAAGAGATAAAGAGTATAACAAGTTATATTATGTAAAATTTAATTATCAAGATTATTCTATTATAGATTTTGTTGATAGTAAGTATTATGAGAGTATTAAAACTATTAAATTATAAAGAGTTAAAAAAATTATCTAGGTTAGTAGATAATTTTTTCTTTTAATTATAAATAATTACTTTATAAGTTTTTCCCTGAATGAATGTATTTTGACCAACGTGTACTTGGCTATTTTCAGCAAGAATTCCTTTTCCGTAGTTAGAGGCTTGGAAACTAAAGGTAAAGTTAACACCTGGACATTTTTCTTTTAATAATTTTTGAAGTGTACTTTTAGTTTGTTCAGGATTTCCTTGAGATAATAGTTCACCTGTGATTGTGAAAGTAAAGCTTTTAGCAGGTCCTTGACTTAAAGTAATAGTAATAGTTGAACCTTTATTTACAGTACCAGTTTTACTTTGTTTAACGGCTGTATCCCTGGCTTCATTTGAATAATTAGAAGCATAAGTGAAATTACATACAATACCTATAGAATTACAACTAGAGGTGATTTGATTTTTGGTTTTTCCTATAAAGTTTGGAACAGTAACTTTAACATATTTTCCACTTGATAAGGTTAATAATACGTTAGTTCCTTCAGCTACTACTGTACCACTTACTCGTGATTGTTTAAGAGCAATATCCCGATTAGTACTTTCTGTATAACCACTATAGGTAAAGGTACAAGTTAGATTTAAAGATTTACATTTAGCTTCTATATTACTTCTTGACATTCCTATAAAGCTTGGAACAGTAATTTGTTTTCCACTAGAAATGGTAATAATTATTTTATCGTCTTTGTCTATTACTTCTCCAACTTTAGGAGTAACTTTCATAATTTCACCTAATTTATAATCATTTGAAAACTCATGTTCTTCTTCATATAAAACGTTGTATTTTTGAGCCCATATTTTAAATTCAGCTAAATTAGTAATTTCTGGAACCGTCATACTACCTTTAGATATTGTAATAGTAAGGGTTGTATCTTCATCAATTAGAGCACCACTTTCATAGTTAGATTTTATAATACTTCCACTTTTATAGTTTTTATTATATTCTTCTATAAATTCTACTTTTATATTATTTTCTATAGCCCATTTAGTAATTTCACTTGAAGTCATATTTTTTATATTAGGCACTTTAATTTGAGCACCTTTAGATATAGTTAATTTTAATTTATCAGTTACAATTTCGTCTTTTACACTTTGTCCCATGACATAGCCTTTTTCTATTTCATTACTATATTGGTATTCTATTTCATAATTAATGGCATATCTTTTTAAATAAGCTGTTGCTTGAAATTCAGTTAAACCTTTTAAATCTTTAACTGGAGTAGGTTCTAACTCATCCGGTCCATAAGAAAATCTAAAAATAATTTTATCATTACGTTTTAAGGAACCACTTCCAATTTGTTCAATTACAGTATCTCTTGTAACACTTGATTTAATAAATTCAATTTCAACATTACTTAAATGATTATCTTCAATATATTTCATTACTTCGTCAAATGTAAAACCCGTTAAATTATCAACAATTATTTCTTTAGCATAGTTAGGACCATCAGATATAGTTACTGTAAATGTATCAATTTCACTTACTAAAGTAGTAATTCCATATTCTTGTAAAATAACATGATTTTTAGGAATAGTATCACTGAACTCATGTAATTCTACTAATTTTAAATTGTTTTCAGAAGCCCAATCCATGACTTCGGTTATATTATGATTTATAAAATCTTTAACATAAATGTTATCTTCTAAGGAACTAGAAGTTGAAATAAATGTATAGCCTAGAATAACTAAAACAAGTAAAAATATTAAAATGTTTGATTTTGTATTACTTTTAAATAGAATTAAAATAATTAAAAGGGAAATTAAAATAAAGGAAGCAGGTTTTATTAATTCTATTAAATTTATATTATTGAAATCTAAGCCTTTAACTAAAACCAAAGTATAGTATAGAACACCAAGTAGGGCAATTATTAAAAGAAAAATTGCTATTTTACTTTTTTTAGGTTCTTTAGTGTTTACTAGTTCTTCATTCTCTTTAGATTTCTCGTCTAAAATATTTAAGTTTTCTTGAACTTCTTTTTTTAAGTCTTTTGTTTCAAGTGAAGTATTGTTTTCTTTAATAACTTCTTGCTTTTTATTATTAGATTTTGCTTTAGTATTTTTTTTATTGTCTTTCTTTTTTATATCTTTTTTATCTTCTTTTATTTCTTTAGTTTCTTTTTTAGGTTCTTTCTCTTCTAATATAGTTTCTTCTTTTTTTTGCTCTAATTCTAGTTTCTTTTTTTCTTTGGCTTTTTTTATTTCTTCATCAATAGATTTTTTAGTGTCATTTTCCATAATTTAATCACCTACTATCTAATATAATTATATAAAAAAAATATAATTAATTAAAGTTTCTGATTTGAAAAAGTTAATGTTTGACACTTATTAAGTCAAGATTTGTCAAATAAGTGTTAGAACTAGACATTTAATAATTAAATTAAATAAGAATAAAATTTAGGTAATTTCTAATATTTTTATTTATAAAAGTTTAGTTTTAGTTTATAATTAAAGTGGTGAAGTCATTATGAAAAAAGTTAAAGACGAGAAATGTTTAAATTGTGGTGCTTCAATTAAATATAATCCTGTAAAAGAAAAATTTATCTGTGAATATTGTAGAAGTGAATTTACAATAGAGGATATGAAAAAAAACGAAAAAAAGGTTGAAAAGAATAAGGATTTAGTTATAGAAAAGAAAGAGTTTTCTAAATTAGAAGATATGAATAGTTATCATTGTGATAACTGTGGTGCTACAATTGTTAGTAAAGATAATATTTCTAGTACAACTTGTATTTATTGCAAGAGTAGTGCGATTATTAAAAATAGATTAAGTGGAATTTATAAACCTGATAGTATTATTACGTTTAAATATACAAAAGATGATGCTATTTTAGAATTTAAGAAATTATGTAAAGGGAGATTATTACTTCCTAAGAATTTTAATGATGTTAAAAATATAGAAAGTATGGAAGGGTTGTATGTTCCTTTTTGGTTATATGATTTAGAAAATACAGCTACTTTAACATGTGACTGTACAAGAGTTACAACTTGGAGTGATGCTAGAAATATTTATACAAAAACTGATTATTATGATGTCTTAAGAGGTGGAGTTTTAACTTTTTTAAATGTTCCTAATGATGCTTCTCTTAGATTTGATGATAAGATTATGAATGCAATTGAACCATTTGATTATAGTAAATTAAAAGATTTTGATATGGGATATTTAGCTGGCTTTTTATCTGAAAAATATGATGTATCTAAAGATGATGCTTATAAAAATGCTTTAATTAGAATAAAAGAGGATAGTAAAAATTATTTAAAAAGTAAAATGAATAGTTATGCTACTAGCATAGAAAAAGAAAATACCAATGATGTTAAAATTCAAAATATAAAGTATGTCTTACTTCCGGTTTGGGTTTTAAATATAAAATATAATGATAAAATTTATCATTTTGCTATGAATGGAGAAAGTGGAAAAATAGTTGGGGAAATTCCGGTTTCACCTCTTAAATTAGTTTTATTAATCATGATAACGTTTTTTCTTACATTTATAGTTTTACTAGGTTTTTTCTTAGTTATAGGGTATAGGTGGTAATATGAAAAAAATACTTTATTATATACTATATTTACTTTTGTTGTTGTTAATCAATTTACTTCCGGTTTCAGCTAAAGAGATAGATAGTTGCATAAGAACAAGAGATAATTTACATGTTAGAGATACTTTTAAAAATAAGAATGTTAATGCTATTCTTGAAACTCCTTGTGTTAATGCTAATTTACGTATTTATGATTATGCCGATTTATTAACTGAGGTAGATGAAGGGGTTTTAAATACTTTAATTTTAGATTATAAAAATAGAAGTAATTATGATTTGGTTTTAGTTACAATTTCTGAAAATCCTAAAGGTTCAGCTTCTGAATTTGCTGACGATTTCTATGATTATAATGATTTTGGAACTGGTAAAACAAGAGACGGGGTCTTGTTACTAATTGATATGGATACTAGAGAATATTATATTTCTACAACGGGATATGCTATTAAGATGTATGACGATGCTAGAATTGAACGTATTTTAGATGCCGGTGAATATGGTATGAAAAATAGTCTATATCAAAGTGCTTTTTCGGGAATGATAGATAGACTTGATTATTACTATGCTATTGGTTTTCCTGTTAGTAATCATAATTTAGTAATCTCTGATGATGGTACGGCTCATATAGAAAAACATATACCATATCTTTTAATTTTAATTATATCTAGTATAGTAACTTTAATTATAGCTTTAGTATTTTATTTTATATCTCGTCTTAAAATAAAAAAATTTGAAGCTATTAGTTATTTAAAAAATGAAACAATTACTAAAGAAGAAGATAGATTTAGAAATACTATTATTACTCATGTTCCAATTAATGTTTCAAGTGGCTCTTCAAGTGGGGGTTCTGGGGGAGGCTCTAGTTTTCATTCATCATCAAGTGGTTCTAGCCATGGAGGTGGAGGCCGTGGTTTCTAAAAAAGAGTTAAGAAAATATGCTCTTAAAAAACGAAGCGAAGTAGAAGATAAGAAAGAAAAATCTAGAATTATTAAGGATAAATTATTAAATAATCCTAAAATATTAGAAAGTAAAAATATTTTAATATATGTATCTTTATCTGAGGAAGTAGAAACTAAAGAATTGATAGAAGAATTATTGAAATTAAAAAAGTTGGTTTACACACCTCGTATAGTTTCAAATTATATGGAGTTTTATCAAATTACTTCTCTTTTAGATTTAAAACCTGGAAAATTTAATATTTTAGAACCAATAGGCGAGAAAAAGTTTATTAATTTTAGTTCCTGTTGTATAATAGTTCCTGGACTTTTATTTGATAAATCTAATAATCGGTTAGGTTATGGTGGAGGTTACTACGACAAGTATTTAGAAAATAAAAAAATATATAAAATAGGTATTTGTTTTCAGGATTTATTAGTAGATAAATTAGAAACCTTAAGTCATGATATTAAAATGGATTTAGTAATTACAGAGAGGTAGAAATGGAATTTGAAAGATTAAAAATTTTAGTTAAAGATAAATTTCAAGATTTAGAAAATTTATGTGTTTTAATTCTAGGTGTTGGAGGAGTAGGAGGCTATGTTGCAGAGGGCCTTGCAAGGTCTGGAGTTAAGAAAATAATAATAGTTGATGGGGATGTTGTAGATGTTACTAATATCAATAGGCAAATAATTGCTCTTCATTCAACAATTGGTAAGAAGAAAGTAGAAGTTTTAAAAGAAAGAATTTTAGATATAAATCCGGAATGTGAAGTTATAGCTTATCCGATTTTCTTTAAAGAGGGATGTGAATATATTCTAGATAATAAAAAAATAGATTATATAGTAGATTGCTGTGATACTATAAAAAGTAAAGAATTAATTATAAGAGAAGCTGTAAAACGTGATATTAAAATTATTTCTAGTATGGGAGCTGGGTTTAAGTTTCTTCCAAATAAGATTATGTATGCTAAGCTTAAAAATACTGATTATGATAAATTAGCTAAAGTACTACGACATAATCTGCGAGATAATAAAAAATGTTTAGAAATACCAGTAGTTTATTCTAAGGAAGTTATAAGACATACGGATAAAGAAATAGGTTCTAATTCTTTTATTCCTAGTATATTTGGTATGTATTTAGTAAGTTTCATTATAAGAGATGTAATAGGAG
This sequence comes from uncultured Bacilli bacterium, assembly GCA_947595345.1. GTDB lineage: Bacteria > Bacillota_I > Bacilli_A > RF39 > UBA660 > RUG591. Next base: position 15,189 of record CANQEQ010000021.1, read on the forward strand.
GTAATCATGAAATTTAAAGAAAGTGCACCAACATTTATATTTATTTTATTTTTATTAGTTTGTTTAGTAGTATCTTATACTCTTCCGGATTTAGAAGAGGATTATGTTAAGGAATTAGATAGTAGTTTTTCAGTTCCAACTTTAATTACTAAATTATCTAAAGATACTATCTGGTCAGGAGCTTTGAATTTACTTTGGAATGATTTAAAAGAAGTTAATCAAGGTGATATAAAGTTTAGTGAAGATGTAGAGTTAGTTAATGAATTAAATCAAGAAACTTTTACTAAAAATAATTTAAGTAATGAGGCTTTTTATACTAAACATGGTTATATGACTTTAAGCTTAAAGGAAGAAATAATTAAGGATATAAAAGATAAATTTAATGAAAGTGATAGTAATTTAGATAATATAAATTTTAAAGAAAATTCTAATGATTATTTTTTCTATTCTATTTTAGTTAAAGATTTTAAATTTTCAAATCCTTTTGATATTTTATCAAGTAAAACTTTTGGGATTACTAGTGAAAGTGATAAGAAGTTAAAAGATAATGTTAAAGTTTTATATTATAATGATAATGATTATGCTATTTTGTTAGAAACAACAACAAATGACGAGATAATTTTAGCTAAAGGATTAGAAGGTAATAATTTTAAAGAGTTATATAGTAAATTAGATTTTAGTAATTTAAAAGAATTAGATGCTAATGATACACTTACTATTAGTAATTTTAATTTTAAAGTTACGAAGGAATATCAAGAACTTGAAAATAAGAAATTTACTTTAAATAATAAAACTCTAAGTGTTGGTAAGGTTATTAATTGTATTTCGTTTAAATTAGATAATGAAGGTGGAAAAGTTAAGAATAGTGCTTCACTTAGTACTAATTCCACATCTTCAAAAAGACACTTTGATTTTCAAGATAACTTTGTTATGTTTATAAGAGAAAAAGAAAAAGAACTACCTTATTTTGCTATTAAAGTAGATAATATTGAAAATTTTAGATAATTATTTTAATACGCCTTCAAGATTAAAATCAGGAATATAATCTTTAGAACTGGTATCATTAAGTTGGCAATAAGCATTTTTAATATTAAGGTCTACCATGAAATTGATTACGTCATCGTAGTCTTTTTTTTGAACATGATGGTTTAATTCTTTATATTTTAAATTATCTATAATTGTATATTGATTCATGATACTAATATAGATATTATCTTTATATTCTTCATGTAAGTATTTTATAATTTTTTTAGTATCTTCTTTTAAGAAAGGCAACATTAAATGTCTTACAATGACACCTTTTTTAATATTACCATTTTTATCAAATTCAAATTTACCAACTTGTTTATACATCTCTTTAATGGCTTCTTTAGTTATTTCATTGTAGTTTTTACATTTAGAATATTTTAAAGCATATTGATTATCAAAATATTTAAAGTCAGGTAGATATACATCAATTAGTCCATTTAAAAGTTTTAAAGTATCAACACTTTCATAGCCAGATGTGTTATAAATTATTGGAATAGATAGACCTTTTTTCTTAGCAATTTTAATAGCTTTTATAATGCCTATAATATGAGGTGTAGGAGTAACTAAGTTAATATTAATAGCTCCCTTTTTTTCAAGTTCTAAAAATATTTCAGCTAATCTTTTATTAGAAATAGTTTTTCCAAAGTTTTTACTTGAAATACTTTGATTTTGGCAAAATACACATCCTAAGTTACAACCTGAAAAAAATACTGTTCCACTTCCTTTTTCATTTGAAATACAAGGTTCTTCAAAGTAAGTTAGAGAAGCTTTAGCAATTTTTATTTTATTACTTTGCATACAAAAACCTTTAGTTTCATATCTATTAACTAAACAATTTCTTGGACATAAATTACATTTTTTTAATACATTTTCCATATAAATCACGTATATATTATACAACTTATTTTCAAAAATAAAATAAAAAACATAAATAAAATTAACTTTTAGTTTATGTTTTTTAATATAGTTTTAAGTTTAGTAAATTTATTTATTAAACATCTATATTTTCTTTTTAGGTAAACCAAGGATTAATCTTGTTTTTAACATCTTTGAAATAAATCTTAATCTATTTTAAAGTTTTAGTTAAAATCTGCGCGCACGCCATGGTTAGACCAAGTAATGTTATTATCAACTAAATCACCATTTGGACTAATATCAATCCCATTAGCATTAGCTGAGAACGAATTTAAGCGATTAGGCGACATTATAAATATAAGTAGATTAACCCTGTAAAAATTATTTGTCTTTAACTCTAGGATAAGGTTCTTTAGTATTAGTTAAACCAACTATATAGTCAATGCTAGTATTATAAAATTTAGCAAGTGTTTCTAAGTGATATATTGGCATATATCTAATACCGGTTTCATAACGACTATATTGATTTTGAGTTGTTTTTAAAATTTTAGCAATATCCTCTTGATATAAGTCTTTATCTTCCCTTAAATCTTTTAATCTTAACATATTTTCTCCTTTAAAATATTAATTCTATTAATAAAAATGACATCGGTCTTAGACTAATGTCGGTCAAAACTTTTATATAGGGTGTTTCAGTTAAAAACAAATATTCCCTACAAATAAAATTATAATAGTTAAATATAAATTTGTAAATAATTAAAGAAAAAAATAGAAACATGAATATTTATCAATTTTTAAAATTAAAATTTTCTTCAAAAATTAAAGGAAAATTAAGTTTTTAGAAAAAATTTCTATCAATTTTTAAATTTGTAAAATCGCGTAAAATTAAACGTAAAATATATGTAAACTTCATAAAAATAAAATTAACTTTGTGCTATTATATTAATTAGGACATTTTCTAAGTCTACGTTAGTGTGTGCTCCATTAC
>CANQEQ010000022.1 GCA_947595345.1 uncultured Bacilli bacterium
ATTAATGTATAATTTATAAATGCATATGTTACTCCAAATACTGTTAATAACATTACCACTATTGTTACTATTATTCCTATTCTTTTATTCTTTTCTTTCATATTGTATCTTTCCTTTCTTTTTTAATTTAATTTTATTAATTAAAAAAACGTATAAAAACTTAGCATATAAATTGCTAATTTTTTATACGATTATTCTAGATTTTTACAATATGAAAATACTAGGTTAGTTGTACCTAAAGTACCCCCCCCCAGGTTGAGTTACACTTAACTTTATTCTCTTTATTTACTTGGTATCTCTTCATTTTTTTATACCTCCTTGTCCCTATTTTCTAATACCATATTACTACATTTTTTTTACTTTTTCAAGTACTTTTATTTTATTAGATTAAGACGTCGTATTTTGTTGATTTTTGAAAAGTAATTTACAAATTACAATTTATTTGCTATAATTAGTATGTATTTGAGATTATCTCATATATTAAAAAAGGGACATCTTCTAGCCCAGCTAGAGGTGCTCCCAAAAAGATTTGGTGTGCACTCTAACAAACGTTAGAGTGTCTTTTTATTTTTTTAGAAAAGCCCAAACAATTAGGAATTCTAATACGAATTGAAGTATTACTACAATTCGTAAAAAACTAATTTTACTCTTCATAGTTACCACCTCCATTCCCTAGATATACTCTAGTAATGGAGCACACACTAACGTAGACTTAGAAAATGTCCTAACTAATATAATAACATAAAGTTAATTTTATTTTTATAAAATTTACACATGTTTTACGTTTAATTTTACGTAACTTTACAAAATCAAAAAAATAAAAGAAATTTCTTCTAAAAATTTAATTTTCCTTGAAAATTTTTTAAAATTTTTAAATTTGAAACAAAAAAGATACAAAAAGCAAATTTTGTACCCTTATTTCATAAATATTCCTAAATACGCTAAAAAAACTATAAAAATAACAGATAAAATAATTCCATTGACTTGGTCACTTTTACGTTCTTTATATTTTAAGCCAAGTGCCATACTAATTAAAACTCCTCCGATTAAACCTCCAATATGAGCAAAGTAATCAATTCCTGGCACTAAAAAACCTAAAACTAAGTTAATTACAATAACTGGTATAATATTAGTTTTCCAAGTACTTCCTAAATAAACTCTATAATAATAACCAAAGTAAAGTAAGCTTCCCATAAGACCAAAGATAGCTCCACTTGCTCCAACTGAGGCATAATCTGATAAAGCTATACTCATTAAACTACCACATATAGCACTAAATAAATAAATAACAATAAACTTAGCTTTACCATAAAAACTTTCTATTTGAGTTCCAATTATATAAAGGGCATAGCAATTACTTAATAAATGGAAAAGATTACCATGCAAAAATGTTCCGGTTAACAATCTATAATATTCATGAAAACCTCTTACATATGGACCGTAAACAGCAAATCTATCAATCATGAAAGAACCACCTAAAGTTAAATTACCAACAAAATAAACAAGAACTAGTATTAATAACATAATAAAAGTTACAATTATTTTTTTAGGTTCAAAAAGTTCTTCATTTTTAACTGCTTCATTTCTATTTTTGGCATTAATTTCATTAGTTATTTTTAAAAATAAAGCAAATCCTTCTTCTTTAAAATCAAAGTTATTCTTTAAATCTGGAAAATTATTGTTTACAAAATCATTTTTTAATATATCATCTTCACTTTTAGCATCAATGTATTCATAAATTTTATCATTATTATTTAATTTATTAAAATTAACATTATCTCCTAAATCTGTAAAAATATCTAAAACTTTCATTCTAAAAGAGAAAGTTTTTCTTTTAATCTTAGCCACTAATCTTTTAGTTTTGAATATATCAAAATCCATTTGTTCATCATTATGAATATAATTATTAGCTATTCTAACAATTTTTACATCTTCTTCTAAATTTTCAAGCCATATTTCATTCTTAGCACCTTGAACAATAATTGGACTATAACTTTTTATTGTAATAAAATAATATAAAAGTTTCATGGTTATTAAATCTCGGTTATTAATCATCTCGGTTTTCATTTTCAACTCCTTAATAAAGATTATAATATACTTTTTTAAATAAATAAAGAGAAAAGAAAAAACTAGTTAAAACTAGTTAAAAACTTTCAACGTTTAAGTTTATATATTTTCTGTCATTTAAACTACTGCTGGCTTTTAAAATTGTTCTAACAGCATTTATATTCCTGCCACCTTTACCAATAATTCTTGGCAAATCTTCTTTATCAACTAAAACTTCTATAATAACTTTATTACTATCTTCACTTGGAAATTCCTTTACTGTTACCATATCCGGTTTAGTGGCTAAAGCTTTAATTAGTCTTTCAGTTAAACTAACGTAATTCATAATTATTTACCTTTCTTTGATTCATGAAAAGTCTTCATAACTCCAGCTTCACTTAATAAATTTCTAACTGTATCGCTTGGTATTGCTCCATTATTTAACCATTTTAAAGCAACTTCTTCACTGATTTTAACTGTTTTAGGTTCAGTTAATGGATTATAAGTACCAATTAATTCAATATACTCTCCATCTCTTTTAGTATGTGAATCAATAGCAACAATACGATAAACTGGTTTCTTTTTACTTCCCATTCTTTTTAATCTTAACTTAACTGCCATATGTACACTTCCTTTCTTTTCCTATACATTATATATTATAATTCTATGCTTGTCAACCTATTTTTGTTGACATCTAAATTATTTTTTTAAAAAAAGATTATTTAAAACTCCTATGTATTAAATTATCTTCTTTCATATTCTTATTTCTATAATAATCTACTAAAATTTGATAAGTTAAATCTTTATCTTTAAATTTCATATTTGAGTCATCTTTAACAACACTTTCCCCTACTGAATAATATGCTTCATTTTCCGTGAAAACACTTTTAGGATAAAAAGAAAACTCATTATTATCTTCTCCATCTACTACTAAAATCATTTCTTTAGTTGCATAAATTATATTTATATTATCACTTCTTAAATAAATAGTATCATTATCTTTTAAAGAAACTTTCTTATCATATACAAATAAAGCTTTTCTCATGAACTTCTTTAAAGAAATAAAATTATTAGAAAACTCTACGTTTGAAGTTTCCATTACCTTTTTATCATTTATATTATAATAAATGACCTTGTCGCCTTCTTTTCTTTTTAAAGCAAAAATTTCACCAGTTTCCTTATTAATATAAATGGCTCGTCCTATTTTATTTAAAATCTGTAAATCATTTAGATAATCATTAAAAGTAATATTATTTAGTAAATTTAATACTAAGTTTAACTCAGGAACTTTTAAAGAGGTGATTAAAAAATCTAAATCTGCTTTAAAATCTTTATAGTTTTCTATTTCAGAGTCTCTGTATTCTTTACTATTTTTAAGATATAAACTAGAAAAATATTTTTTTAAGTCCTCTTTTATTTCCTCATTATATGAAGAATTTCTAGGCTTTTCTTCTTCTAATTCTTCTTTATTAAACTCATCTCTTATATCTTCTCTAAATTTATCTTTTATATTTTCTAAAGTTTCCCTAAATAATTTATTAAATTCCTGTCTTAAAGTTTTTAATTCTTCTAAAGTCCTTGTTTCTAATACTTTTTTTAAAGTTAAATCACATAGAGCTATAATTTCTTTATCTTGGTATCTTTTCTTAATAATTTCTAATTGATTTTTAAAATCAAACTTTAAAATAGCTAAACTAGCCTTAAAAGAATTATCTTCCCCTTTTCTCTTACTTAATAAATCGTAATATCTATTAGCTTTATCAAGTTCTTCTTTATCTATATTTTGAAACCTATGACTATCTTGATAAGCGTCTAAAAACTTAAGATGAGCATTTAAAAGGGCATTATAATTATAATCTTCTCTTAAATCATAAAAAGTTAAAGCATCTTTTAATTCTTTTTCTTGCCAACTCATAATATATCCCTCTATCTTCTTTTTAAGTATATCATAATTTAGTTCATTTTACAAATAAAAAAAAATATGCTAAAATTAACTACGAAAGTGAAGTGATTTTTCTTGAAATTTAAGTCTTTTCTTAAAAAAATTAAAAGTTTTATAAAGAAAGAAAGAAACTATACTAATAAATTAGCTTTTAATACTTTTGTTCTTACTTTTTTTATTTTTTTAATTGAATTAATCTTTAAAATGGTTACTAATCAAAATATTTTTAATTTTTCAAGTATTAGAATTTTAATCGGGATTATTTGTTTTAGTTTAATTATAAGTTATATAGAATTATTTATAAAGAATAAACATGTTGTAAAAATTAATTTAATAATTATTCTAATAATATCTATTTATACAATTGCTCAAGCTGGTTTTAATAACTTTATAGGAGTTTATATTTCTTTTAATGTTAGAAGTCAAGCAGGAGCTGTTATTTCCTACTTTTTTGAATTTATAAAAAGTTTTTATTGGTATTATTATTTATTATTCTTACCCCTTATTCTTTATATAGTTTTATCTATTTTAAATAAAAAACATATTTTAAAAATAAAAGTTCATGATAATAGTACTCGTCTTAGAAATAGCATAGTTTGTCTTAGTATCTTTTTAGTATTTGTCTTTTTATATAATTTAACGCTTAACTTAAATATTTTTCAAAATAAATTACAAGCTATTTCTAATTTAGAACTTTTCAATAATCCAACTAATCCCAGTGTTGCTATTAAAGAATTTGGAACGACGATGTTTGCTTTTTTAGATATTAAAAATTCTTTATTTGAAAGTGAAGAAAACTTAATTTCTAATCCTATTACTTATAATCAACCAGCTACTAATATAGACGATTCTAAATGGTTAGATTTAATTGATAAAGAAGACGATTTAGCTCTTAATTATTTAAACGATTACTTTATTAATAATAATTATACAGGTGAAAATAGTTATACAGGATTATTTGAAAATAAAAATTTAATTGTTATTATGATGGAATCAGTCAATGATATTTTTATAAATGAAGATTTGTATCCTAATTTTTATAAATTAGTAAGTGGTGGTTATTACTTTAAAAATAACTACTCTCCTAGAAACTCATGTGCAACTGGTAATAATGAATTAAGTGGAATGATTGGTCTTTATTCAATTTATAATAAATGTACAGCTAATACTTACAGTGAAAATATCTATCCTCAAAGTATCTTTAATTTATTTAATAGAAAAGGTTATAAAACAACTTCTATGCATGATTATACAGAACGTTACTATGAAAGAAGAGAAATTCATAATAATATGGGAAGTGGTAGATACTATGATGTTGACGATTTAAAAATACCTTATAATACTAAAAATGAAGAATGGGCAAGCGATGAAGACTTCATGAAAAAAGTTGTTAAAATCTTAAGTCAATATAAAGAAAATGAACGTTTCATGACTTGGCTTACAACCGTTACTTCTCACCAACCTTACGGAAAAAGCTTATATGGTGATAAATACTTATACTTATTTGAAGATAATGAATATCAAGATTATGATATAAAATTAAAACGTTATATGTCTAAACTTAAAGTTTTAGATGATGGCTTAGGAGTTCTGCTTAAAGGCTTAGAAAGTCAAGGAAAGCTAGACGATACTGTAATTATACTATATGGAGACCATTATCCTTATGGCCTATCTAACAACATTTTAAGTGAAGCCCTTCCTTATAGCATAGACGAGAAATACGAAAATGAAAGAGTACCTTTTGTTATTTGGTCAAATGATATAGAACCTAGAACATTTGATGAGTATACCTCTTATGTTAATATTCTTCCAACTGTTGCTAATTTATTTAATCTAGAACATGATTCAAGATATTATACAGGAAGTGATTTATTTGAAAATGACTATGAAAGTTTAGTAATATTTGCTGATGGTTCTTGGAAAAATCAATATGCTTTCTATGATGCTAGTACAACTAATATAACCTACTATACCGACAAAAGATATAAAACCGAGGATATTATTAAAATGAACACAGAAGCTGAAGAGAAAATTAAATATAGTAACTTAGCTATTCAACATGATTACTTTAATTATTTATATAAAGCTTTAAAATAAAAAGTCTAAATTTAAAATTTAGGCTTTTTTACTTAACAACCACTTGATTTATAATTAGTACAAATTAAACATATTTTATAATCTATATCTATATTATTACCAATATCTGGTTTTCTAGTTGCAAGGACATAACTAGCATCGCAGTTTCCTCCTCTTGGGTCTTTTAAAGTTTCCGTTTCCTTGGCTTCTAATAAAGTTTTATATTCAATCTTTTTAGAAGAACCAATAAGAGGCATTTCACTCATATGATTTATAAAATAATTTTCCGTTGCTCCTCTTAAATCTCTTTCATAATTAACATAAACACTTTTCTTACCTGATTCAACGACATTATTAACAACAACAACAGCTATTCCCATTATAATTGCTAAAACCATAATAACAGCTAATAATTCAACTAAAGTAAATCCTTTTTTCATATCCACCTCTATTATTAATATAGCATTTTTTTTCTAATTTTTAAATACCTAAACATTTCTTTTTAAGTTTTTCTTCTTTAAAATTAATTTTCTTATAATATCAACCGGGAATACTGTTAAAGCAATTAAAATAATTAGAAAAAACTCTTTACAAGTTAAGCCATAAGTTCTAAATAGAGCACCACCAAAGTAAATTAAATAAATTTGAACTAAAATTATAAAGGTAATTATAAAAATAAATACTTTATTTTTTAAAATATTAGAAAATATATTTATTCTATAAGTTCTAGCATTAAAAGCATTAAAAATTCCTATAAAAATAAATAAAGAAAAATAAGCTGTCATTAAATACTTAAAATTATCACCTATTCTAAATAAAGTTCTTACAATAGGCAGTTTTAAAAATAAAATACAAAGTAAGGCTGAATAAATAGACGTTAAAATAATTTCATTATACATATAACTATTAATAATTGGTTCACTTTTCTTTTTAGGTTCTTCTTCCATATATTCTGAAAGAGGTGGTTCATATGAGAAAGCTAAAGCTGAAAAGGTGTCCATAATCATATTAAGCCACAACATCTGAACAATTGTAATTGGAGATGTAAAACCAATAAAGGGACCAATAATAGATAAAAGTAAAGCTGACATATTAACACTTAACTGATAAATTATAAATTTTCTAATACTTTTAAAAATTGTTCTTCCATATAAAATAGCCTTACTTATAGATAAAATATTATTATCAAGGATTACTATATCACTAGCTTCCTTAGAAACTTCTGTCCCACTTCCCATAGAAAAACCAACATTAGCTTTCTTTAAAGCTGGAGCATCATTCACACCATCTCCAGTCATTCCAACAATTAACCCCATTTCTTCAAGTATTCTAACTAACCTACTCTTATCACTAGGAAGAGCTCTTGCTATAACTTTAATATCTTTTATTTTTTCTTTTAATTCTGCATCATTTAATAAATTCAGAGCCTGACTTGTTAAAATAATATCCTTAGGATTTTCTAAAATCAAAGCTTCCTTAGCAATAGTTCTAGCTGTTTCTAAACCATCACCTGTTATCATAATTACACTAACTCCGGCTTTTTTTATTAATTCTATTCCCTTTTTAGCTTCTTCCCGAAGTTCATCTTTAAGTAAAATAAAACCCATAAAAACTAAATCATTTAAAGTGCTTTCATAATCTTTATAAGCTAAAGCTATAATTCTAATTCCTTTTTTAGTTACATCTTCTAAATACTTATTTATTTTATCTTTTTTAATATCTAATACTACTCCATCATGTAATTCTTTAGTAGAATTTAAAAGGATTACTTCACTTGCTCCTTTAAAATAAGTTCTTTTATTAGAACTATCTAAAGTAACACTGCTATATTTAGAAAAACTTGAAAAATGTTCTTGTTTTAAAATCTTTTTTTTAATGGTTAAAGGCTTTTTTAAATAATTATAAATCGCTCTATCTGTTGAATTACCTCCAATAGCATTTAGATTTTTATCATATAAACTATCTGAATTATAAAACATAGCTTCATAGTAAGGAAAATACTTCTTTTCTTTTAAAAGACTATCTTTAGATATACTCTTAAGATTACTATCAACAACTTCTATTACTTCTAATGTTCCTTTAGTTAAAGTTCCGGTTTTATCTGTTAATAAGACATTTAAGTTACCAGCTGTTTCAATACCAGTTAATTTTCTTACTAAAACATTATCTTTTAACATTCTCTTCATATTACTTGATAAAACTAAAGTAATCATCATCGGAAGTCCCTCAGGAACAGCTACTACTATTATAGTTACACTTAAAGTTAGAGCATAAATTAAGTAATTTAAAAGAAGAGGAAAATTTGTTAAAGTTTCTTTTATTAAAGTTACATTATAATTATTAGAAATAACAATTTTAGAAAATAAATAAGAAAATCCAACTAAAATAGCTCCTATATAGCCTATTCTACTAATTACTTTAGCTAAATTTGTTAATCTATTTTTAAGAGGACTTAAAGGTTTTACTTCTTGAAGTTCTAAAGCTAATTTTCCATATAAAGTATTTAAACCAACCGATTTTACAAGCATAATTCCTGAACCATTATAAATTGTTGTTCCTTTATATAAAAAACTTCTTGGATTTTCTACATTAATATTTCCAGGTACTTTTACACTTTCTTTAGCTTCTCCATTTATTATTTTCTCATCAACCGTAATACTGCCTTCTAATAACACTCCATCAGCTGGTATTTTATCCCCGGCTTCTAAATAAACTATATCTTGACATACTACCTCATCTTCTTCTATTTCCTTAATTTCTAAGTCTCTTTTAACTTTAACAAAGTTCTTACCTTTACTATCTTCTAACTTTAAAAAAGCTTTTTCACTGCCATATTCTGATATAGTTGAAATAAAAGTTGCAAGCATAACAGCTATTAAAATACCAATTGTCTCATAGAAATCAAAATCTTTAAATAAAAAAACAATTTTAATTCCTAAAGCTATTAATAATATTTTAATAATTGGGTCGCCTAAAGCTTCAAGAAATAATCTAAAAAATTTATTTTCTTTATGAATTTCTATTTTATTACTTCCATACTTCTTTCTATTTTCTAAAACTTCTTCTTGATTTAGTCCTTTATATTTCATAAATTCACCTAACAAATTATATGCATGAACTTGAAAAAAAGCCTAAAAAAAAGCAGTTTACACTACTTTTCTTCTTTTTTAATTAAGACTTTAGAAGCTTCTTTTAAAAGGGAAAATTCAATTCCTAATTTTTTAAAGTTCTTTAAAATATCTAAATATAAAGAAGCTATTTCTAATTTATCATGTCCAAGATATTCATAATATTTAATTATATAAAAAGCTATGTCAATTTTAAAATCTTCCCTTGTTAGACTAGTTAAAGCTAATAAAGCTTCTTTAAAAGTTAATTTTTCTTCTAAAATATCTATTTTAATTAAATCAACTATTAAAAATTCATATTCTAAATAATTAATACTAGTTAAATATAAATGTAAATATTCAAACACTTGAGGAAAATTATTCGTAAGTAAATTATAAATTACTTCTCTTAAATAATTATTCTCGTCTTTTTTATTTAAAGGTTTACTTTTTTTCTTATTATCTAAACTTTCAGCCTCTTCATATGAAAAGTCTAAATCTTCTTCAAAATCCTCTATAATATCTTCATTTGTAAATAAATTAGCTTCTATTTTTTGAATTAAATCTATAATATCTGTTAGTAAAAGATAAACTAAATTTCTATCTTTACCAAAATCTAAATTTTCTAAGTTGTCAGTTACATATTTTAAAGCTAAATTATAATTTTTATATTTAATAGCATCTTCTAAAGTATTAGCAATTTCCCTTGTCATAGTAGGAATCTTACCTGTTGTTAAGATGTATATAATATCATTTAATAAAAGAATTAGATATTCTTGATAAGTTTTTAAATTTTGTTTTTTAGAAAGTTCTTCTAAAGTACTTAAAGCTTCTTTATATTTTTTACTTTTAATTAATACTCTAAGATTATTATTCAAATCACTTTTTTGAAAGATTATAATTCCAAGTAGATTTCTTATTAAAATATTTTCTATTGTTTGATTATTAGGAGCATTTAATATTTCTTTAATTTGAGAATAAGCTAAAGTAAATTTTTGATTAGAACATGACATACGAACTTTATTATGAATATACAACTCTTCTTTATTAGTATCATCAAATGGAATTTTAAAATTTGGATATTTTAAATATTTAGCATATTCAACATATTTATCAGGCAAACATCCAATTATATTTAATAAATATAAATAAAATTCACTGTTATAATCATTTTCTGAAGTTCCGGTATAATAAATTTCAAAATACGGAATAGATTTCTTGATATCAAATTTTTCTATATAATATGCAAATAATCTAAAAGCTGCTTCTTTATTAGTTTTATCTAACTCTAAACATTTTAAAAAGCTCTGAATAGCTAGTTCCTGAAATTTACTATATATTTTAGAACCATATAAATATAAAAGATGAGGACTTAATACTTTAAAACTAGCATTTTTATTTTTCTTTAGAATATTAGAACTTACTAAATCATTAATCTCTTCATAAGTAAAACCTAAATCAGTTAATTGTTTAAAAGATAACTTACCATTATCTTTATAAGCATTATAAAGAGCTCTAACTCCATCATTCATTTTAAAAACCTCCATTTATTTTTAATAATTTAGACCGATTATTTTCTATATCAAACTCATTTGATACTAAAACGGGATACATGGTTATAATATTATCTGTTCCTATAAAATTGATGACTCCTAAATTAGATGTTCTAATTGTATCAACTACTCCAACTTCAAAGGGTAATTCCATAATTCTTCTTTCACTAAGTCTTAAATAACTAGCTTGATAGTTTACTAATTCTTTTTTTACATTCTCAATTAATTCATGAAAATCAGTATCCTTGAAAAAATAACCAACTCCCCTTTTATCATTACTAGATAAATGTTTTTCTTGTAAATGTTTAATCAAATTATCTTCATTATTTTCAAGTAACCGACTTACATTATATTCTAAATCTTTAGTGTCTAATTGGTTTAGTTTGTTTTGACAATTTAAAATAATATAACGAATTCTTTTTAAATTAGCTAAATACTCTTTAGGAGCATTATCTGATATTTCTATATTATTTAAAACCTTAAGGGCATACTCATATTTTCCTTCTAAAACATAGATTTCAATTAAATTTAAAGTAGCTATATCTTGGTAATTACTATCATATCTTAAACTCTCTAATATACATGTAGCAATATTATATTCTCCCATATTAATATATAATCTAGAAATATTTAGTAAAGCTTCTTTTTGATAAATCTCTTCATTTAATAAAATTTTCCAATACTCAATGGCTCTTTTATAATTAAACTCTAATTGTTCTAATAAGGCCATTTTACTTATAATTAAAGGTATATTTAAAAAATCTTCCCGACTAAATTCTCTAGCTCTTCGGTAGTTGCCACATAATAAATTTATATAAATTAAATTAGCAACAGCAAAATTATGATATTTCGTGTCATTTAAAAGATTAAAACAAAGAGCTTTAGCCGTTTTAAAATCACTTGTCTTTATAGCTTGTAGAACTTGATAATAATTACTATTTTCCATTATAATCTTATCCCCTTTTTCAAAGGTAGTATTATACTACAAATTGCCTTTAATTGCAAATGAAATTACTTTTTGACTATACTTGTAAAAATTAAATATTCATAGTATGACTATTATTAAGCAATTATGAATTTTGTGTTATATGTGTTCATAATCTAACAAACAATAGCTCCAGTAATAAATCTGTTTAACATTTATAGTTTGAGTTTAATATAAAAAAGATGATTAGATTACATCATATAACCATCTTTTTTATTTCATTATAATTATTCATATTTATTCCTTGTTTTTAGTACATAAACATTTAAAGCAATTGTAATCGTATTAATATTTTTATCAGAAGTATAATTTTTTGCTAATGGTGTCATATTAATTAAATTCTTCATTGCTTCTTCGTCTAATTTCTTCTGTTCATTTATTGTATATTTTTTTAATACAATATAATTTTTATTTATATTTTCTTCAATTTGCAATTCATTTTCATATTCTTTAATATTTAATAAATGTCTTAATTCATATAAATATTCTTTTTTAGGTGTAACTTTAATTATAACTCCATCTTGTTTTAATATTCTTTTCATTTCTTTTTCGTTAGATGGAGATAAAATATTAAGTATAACATCAACACTTTTATCCTTTATTGGCATATAATTTAAGTCTGCAACTAAAGGAATAAAATTATTATTAACATAATCAGTTGCACATTCAATACCAAATTTTGATATGTCAGCTCCAATTATAAAAGTATTATTATCATTTACTAAATTTAAAATTATATTGTCATGAGTACCATCGCCACAACCCATATCAACTATTACTTGTGAAGTACCTCTTTCCTTAACTATTTTAGATATTATTTTATGGAGTTCACTATAAAATCCTTTATTTATAAATTCAACTCTATTTTTAAATAAATTCATATCATATGTATTATCAATTCTTAATTTATTTTTTTTCAATAATCCAAAGTAACCTTTTTTAGAAATATCATAACAATGATTTTTGCTACAAATTAATGAGTTATCACTAATTTTAATATTATCATGACATATTGGGCATATAAAAATATCTATAATATTTGTATTTAATAAATTATTTTTGGTATATTCAATCTTTTTTAGCATACAAATCACCATCAATTTAGCAATATTATATCATGCTTTCTTTAATATTTAAAGAAAATTGCTGAAATTTGAAATTTTGTATATTTCAATTATTTATTCTAAATATGTAAAAGTTTAACATACAAATGGCTAACTTTCTCTAATATTATACTATACTCTTAAAGTTTTTCTAATAAATAAAAACATACCGAAGTATGTTATTTTTTCTTAATATTTGAAATAGCTTCATCAACATAAGTCATTAAAGTTTCTTTATAAGTTGTTAAATATTTAAGAGTTGCCTCAATTACTTCTTCCTTAGTTACTCCTAAAAAATTTGTAATATCAGAAGTTTCATAAAAATGATTATCTACAAAACCTAATTTTAAAGAGACAATTATAGCTTCTTTAACACTTAAAACTTTTAATAATTCTTCAAAAGTCGTTGATTTAATTAAATTAATTAAGTTAGAAAGATTTTCTTTAGTTTCTAAAGTATTTTTCTTTTCAGGTTCACTAGTTAAAGTTTCAGGCATCATTACTAAAACCGGAATTTCCTCCTCTTCCTCTTCCTTGGTTTCAGTTGAAATAAATTCTTGGGTTAAAGGCTCTTCTTGATGTGGTGTTTCATCTTTTAATAAATCTTCTCTTTCCTCTTTTGGTGTAACATATTCTTCTTTTGGCTTATTATCTTTAATTTCTTTTTTATCTTCTTTATTTGGTAAAATATAACCTCCTACTGGTATTTTTTTACCAGCAAACTCTTGAATAAAATCAGCTAGAATAGTTGTATTAGGATTAATTTTTTCTTCTTCCCTTCTAAGGTTAGCTTCAATTTTTGAAATAACCGTTGTGTAATAAGTAGTCTTACATTTAGCATCAAAAAGAGGACTAGCGTGAGGATTATCTAAATCATCACCATTTCTTAAATAAAATATATGCTTATATTTCTCTTCAAGTTCTAAAATAGCTTTATCTACTTTTTCTCTTTCATAATCTTTAAATCTTTCATAAATTGTCTGAGGTTTTCTTGACATATTTATATCATCTCCTTCTAAATTATTTTCTTTACAATTTCTTAATTCTATACTTTCTAATGGATTTTTAGAAAAAGCCGGAGCCGTTTTATAACCTTCTCGCATTTTTTGAAGTCTTGTTTTAACATTATCAGGATTAGTACTATAAAGATAAAAATCTTTAATATGAGGCGAAAATCTTAATTTCTTTAAAGCCCTTACTTCAATTTGTCTTATTCTTTCTCTAGTAAGATTATAAATATTAGCTAATTCTTCTAAAGTCATAATCTCATTATCAAATAAACCAAATCTATGTATTATAACTTTTTTTTCTTTCTCATTTAACTTAACTTTTTCAAATAGCTTCTCTATCTCTTTTACTAATAAAGTCCTCTCCATTAAATCCGGAATATCCTCGTCATTACTTGGAATAAAATCACCTAACTCATCAGGGTCATCACAGTCAGCATTGACAGTATCGTTTAAACTGATAGCATTCTCAACTAACTTCTCGTATTCTTCTACTTTTTCATAAGGAATTTCTAAAAACTCGGCTAATTCGTCATAGGTTGGTTTATAACCTAATTCTTGTTCTATTCTACTTTTTTCTTTTCTATATTTATTTAAAGTTTCTATCATATGAACCGGAAGTCTTATAAGTCGTCCTTTATCAGCTACACTTCTAGTAATTGCTTGCTTAATCCACCAAGTTGCATAAGTTGAAAATTTATAACCCATTGAGGGGTCAAAGGCTTTAATGGCTTTAATAAGTCCTAAATTTCCTTCTTGAATTAAATCAATAAATTCCATACCTTGTTTATTATAGTAAGTTTTAGCAATTGAAACAACTAATTTTAAATTATGATTAACTAGTTTTTCAAAAGCTTCTTTAGAACCATTTTGATATTCTAAAAATAAATTTTGTTCTTCAGTTTTGGTTAAAGTAGGATAATGCAAATCTCTTAAATAAGATTTTAAAATATCTCTTTCTAAACCTTTTTCTAGAATATTATTATCAAGTTCACTTTTACTTTCTTCTTTAATTTCTATATTATTAATTTCACAGTAAATTTCAATTAAAGTCATAGAGATAAAACCACTTGTAAATATAGCTGGTATTTTATTTCTTTTTATGTTTTCTAAATTACGACTTACAATTAACTTTAATATTTTATTTAATTTTTCATTTTCTTTTAATAATTTTTCTAAATCTGTTTCTTTAGGCATTATATTATGAAAATCAAATAATTCTTGAAATTTAAGCATTTCATCTCTTGCTTCTTTATAGCTATTAACATCTTTTATATTTTCTTTAACAAAGTTATCTAAAACTAAAAACTCATTTTCTAAAATTTTCATATTAAGATACTTAGTAATATTTTTTTCAATTTTTACTATAAAATAATCTTCATTTAAACTTTTGTGTTTTATGTAATTAGGATTATCTAAATTTTTAAGTCTTTCTTCTATTGTTTCCATTACTAATTTATTAAAATCGTCATTAGAAATATTTAAAAATTTATATTTTTCACGTATTTTATAAATAGGCTCAAAAAGAAGAGAAAATATATCATTTTTATTTTTAGTCTTTAAATCACTAACTTCAAATTGCATATATCCTCCTTTCTTTTACATTGATTTTATAATAACACTTCTACCTTTAATTATCAAGAAACTAGACATAAATAAAAGAAAAAAAAGAACTAATTTAGTCCCTTTTTAGCCTATTTAAACTCTATAACCATTTACTAAGAACTCTTGAGGTAAATTAAATATTTTATTTACATTAACTTCTTGAATTTTATAAGCTATTTCTAAAATTGTAAAAATAGATAAATCTGAAAAATCAGGAAGCTTAGATTTAAGTAAATTCCAAGTTTCTATTGATTTTATTAAATCTAAATTTCTATAACCTCTTTCAGTTAAACCTTTAATGTGATGTTCTTTAAATACATCGTTGTCGTCATAACTAGCTTTATTAAGTATTGTTAAATAACTTGTCTTATTAAATAAATTTACAACTATTAAAACATCTTCAAGAGCATATTTTTTTAAGTTTTCAGATAGTTTCTTAATTGTTATATCCTCTCCATAAGGAATTTTAGAAACTTCTATTAAGACGTCTCTTGCACAATCATTATTAATTTTCATACAGCCTCCATGCTTAAATTATACCATGTTTTTTTTAAAATAGTTCACCTTTAATCATACTTTTTAAGTTTTTCAAAAATATATTAAAGAAATTATCTTTCTTTATATTTTGTAAAGTTGTAATACTAACCTCGTCTATTTGATTTCCAAGGTCATCTTTTACAACTAATTTTCCGATTACATCACCTTTTTTAATAGGTAATTTTAAGGTATTTAAAATAATATTAGATTTATATTCTTTTTGACTTTCGCCTTGCTTTTTTAAGACCGTTACATCTTTAGTTGCAACTATATCAATACTCTCTATATTTGCTTTATCAATTTTAATATTTCCAAGGATTTCTCCTTTTTTCTTTATTGTTTTAAGTTCATATAAATTAAACCCATAATCTAAAAGACTTGCTGTTTCACTATTTCTAGTTTTTCCATCTACTTCTCCTAAAACAATTGCAATTAAACGCATATTATTTCGTTTAGCTGTTACAGCCATACAATATTTGGCATTATCAGTCATTCCTGTTTTAAGACCATCAGCACCTTCGTAAGTTCTCACTAATTTATTAGTATTAACAAGCCAATATTCTTTATCTGTTCCTTTTCTTAAGTAATCTTCATATATTTTAGTATAATTAAATATCTCTTCATGTTTTATAAGTTCTCTTGCTATTATTCCCATATCATAAGCAGTTGAATAATGATTATCCTCATCTAGTCCCGTAGGATTTTGAAAATGGGTATTTTTAAGACCTAATTCTTTAACTTTTTCATTCATTTTTTTTACAAATTCTTCTTCAGTTCCCGATATTCTTTCAGCCATAGCTACTATTCCATCATTAGCACTAGCCATCATTATACCTTTAATAAGGTCACTTACTAGCATTTCTTCACCTTCAGAAAGCCAAATTTGCGAACCTCCCATGGAAGCTGCATTTTTAGATACTTTTACCTTCTCGTCTAATTTAATATTTCCATTTTCTAAAGCTTCCATGATTAAAATCATACCAACCATTTTTGTCATAGAGGCAACACTTACTTTTTCATGAATATTTTTTTCATAGATAATTGTTCCGGTTGATGCTTCCATTAAAAGACCAGATTTAGCATTTTTTAAAAGCTCACTATCGGCTTTAGGAGTTATTATATTACTAAAAAAAATCGTTAAAAGTAAACTAACTATAATAACTTTTTTCATATACACCTCTCTATATTTTACGACATTATAATTTAATTAGAACCAATATAAAACCTATTTTATTAAAGTTAATTTACAAATTATAATTTATTTGTTATAATTAGTATGTATTTGAGATTATCTCATATATTAAAAAGGGACACTTTCTA
>CANQEQ010000023.1 GCA_947595345.1 uncultured Bacilli bacterium
TAAAATAGAAGGCAGGCACCTAGCTCTAAATTGCTTCCATAGTTATTTACAATAACACACTTTATTTATTAATGCAATACCCTCAAATTCCCTTTAAAATCAAAGGAATTTGTTACTTTTCAAAAAAAATTAGCTGAATATTTAAAATTGAGGTCAAAAAAGTGTCCAAAAACTAAAATTTCCGTTAATTTTTTTTCTAATTTTTAATTTTTAGTAAATTTTAAAGAGAAAAATTTTTTCAAAAAAAATTACAAATTTAATAAAAAACATAAGCTATTTTCATTCTAACTTATGTTTTTATTTACCTCTATTAATCTTTTTTTCTACCTAACCTTTTTACATAATTAATCTTACTATAATCTGTAATTGCCTCTTCGTCTAAGGTTACTTCTAATAAATCTCCTTCTTGATTATTTCTATCTATCTCTGTAACTATATCTTCAAAGACATTCTTAATACCTCTAGCACCTTCTTTAGTTTCAAGAGCTTTAGAAGCTAATTTTCTTGCAAAAGTATCAGTCATATTAACCTTTACGCCACCTTTAGAAAGTGATTTTAAACTTAAAGCTACATATCCTTTATCATTTTTAATTATTTTAAATAAAGTTTCTTCATTTAAGTTATTAAGACTTACAACATGAGGAACTCTAGCAGCTAATTGGTCAACTATTCCATATTCTATAACATCTTTTTTATTAGGTTTAACATCTACTGCTAAATTATCACTAGTTCTAAATCCGGCTTTATCACGCCCAGTTAAAGCTTTTACCCTTCTTTTACTAATCTCTTCTAATCCTTGAAAAGCCCCCATTAAAACAATAAATAAATTAGATGTATCAAAGTCAATTGTTTTAGGAGGATAGCCATTATCAGACATACTTACATGTCTAATATCCCCTTCCATTAATGTTAATAATTCTTCTTGAACTTCTTTACCAAACCGACAACCATCAGATGCTGACGTTGTATTAGCTAATTTATCAAATTCGTCTAAACCTAAAATAGCAAACTTAGCTCGTTCAACATTATTATTCGTTTTATTAATTAAATTTCTTAAAATTCCATTAACATCAGGTCCTTGAAAACCAGTTGGAGTATAACCTTTAATGGACTCTCTAGAATATGGTACATCAAATATCTTAGCTAAACTTTCAAATATAGTTGTCTTTCCAACTCCGGTTCCTCCAATTATTAAAACATTTTGTTTAAGTTCTCTATATTCCTCATCACTAAAGCCTTTGTAACGATTTAATACATGATTAAAAAATGCATTAACTATTTTAAATATTTGGTCATCTTGGCCAATTACTTTTTCCTTAATCTTATTAACAACATCTAAAACTGTCATTCCATTAATTGTTTTCTTAGCCAAATCAACTTGAAAAATATCTGAAGACGTCTTAGAACTTGAAATACTATCTGCTATACTCTCACAATCTGATATAACATTAGAACCTATTTTTAAATCAGTAAAATCTGAAACTTTAAAATAAATATTATCAGCTACTAAATTTTTCTTATCAACTACATATCTTAAAATCTTTTCAATTCCTTGAAAACCATCTTCTTGTTCAAGACCAATTTCAATTAACTTAGAAACAAACTTTTTACTAAAATAAACTTTTCTGCCAAATTCTTTTTCAATAGCCTTTTTAACACTAAGTAAAGGAGAAGCCGATGATAATAATATTTCTTTAGCTAAATCATAAGTCATAGGGTTCATATAAATTATTTCATCTGAAAAACAATCAATTAAATCATTATCATTAAAACCATAAGAATAAAACTTACTTTCTCTTATTTTAGTATAAAAAAGTCCATCTATACTTTTATAATTATCCTCATAGTCATAATTCATATCAACTATACAAATACTAGTAATTAAAGAAAAATTAAAATTAATTGAAGAATTTTGAGAAGCTGAATTTAAAACTACATCTCTAGTATTTATTATCTTAATAATTTCACTTATATATTCATTTTTTATATCTATATCCCCATCTTGATTACAAATAGTTCTTGAAAATTCGTCTGTAATACCATCAAAGACAACAATACCTTGTTCAGCTAAAAAGATATTTTTTTCAGCTGCTGTCATTAATCTATTAAAAATATTAATAATATCCTGTTCATAATCACCTACTAAAGTGTAATTTATAATTGGTACATCTCTAAATCCTAAAGCTAAATTTTTAACAATAGTTGATTTACCTGTTCCTCTTGGTCCAACTAATAAGATATTACTCTTATTTTTACGCATCTCATCCTCTGTCATATCAGATTTAAAAAACATAAAATTGTTATGAATTTTTCTAATTATTTTTTCAATTGGCTCATCTTGTCCTATTACTTTTTCTTTAATAAAATCATTAGCATCAATAGACATATTTATAATATCAAGAGGATAATTAACATAAAAATCATGATAAATTAAATAAAATATAGATAAAACATAATTATACTCATCGGAATCTTCTACTTGTACTAATTTAAAATGAGCTAAATTTTTATTATCCGGGTTTTTAGCTTGTAAATTTTCATAAGCCTTAACCAGTTGAGCTTCTTTTTCTATAACTCCATCAAATTCGTCTTCTTTTAAAAGAATTGGAATAGAATTATTTTTCGTTTTAAGATAAGTTTCTTCATCAATAATTAAATAAACAGCATTATTAGAACTTCCATAAGAAGCTACTTTCATTCCTTTAGTCATTTTTCCATCAACAACTTGAATGAAATCATTATTAATTGCCTTAGCCTTAACTACATCATAAACATGATAATATTTCTTTTCCCCTACTTCTTGACATCTTAAAATCCATGCATATACCATAAAAACCCTCCATATTAATTATTGTAAAATAGAAACTAAAAAAAATGAACTAAATTTACACTTTCTATACTATTTTTTTCTAAAAAAAACATAACTTAAAATTATGTTTTCTATTCTTTTTTATTTTCTTTATTATAAAATATAGCTGGTAAAACCTTTAATTTGTCATATTTTTTATTTATATTATCTAAAGTCTTTTGAATTTTATCATTATCTACTAAGTTTTCAAAGTCTTCAAATAAAGATACTTGACTATTTTTATAATTAACTAAATCACTTACTCTTACTCCTATATTTCTAACTAGGTTATTTCCTATTGTAATTTCTAAAATATCTAAAACATTTTGATATAATTCCATTGTATTATTAGTCTGATTTACAATTTTCTTTTGATGCGAATAATCTTTAAAATAATTAGTTTTTACAGTAATAGCAATTGTCTTAGCATACAAATTAGCAAGTCTTAATTTCATTCCTATTTCTTCACACATTAATAAAAGTTTCTTTTTAAGAAAAGTCAAATCATTAGTATCAGTTTCTAAAGTCTCCGACAAACTTATACATTTATTTTTCCCATTTTTACTTATTACTTTTGATGTATCAATCCCTTTTGCATACTCTATCATAAAATTAGTTCTATTTTTAAAATATTTTCTTACGAGATTAGGATTACTTTTAGCTAAATCACCAATTGTATTAATTCCAATACTTTTTAAAACACTACTACTACTTTTTCCAATAAATAATAAATCAGAAATAGGTAAAGGCCAAAGTTTAGTTTCTATTTCATTAAAAAACAAAGTATGAACCTTATCAGGTTTAGAAAAATCTCCAGCCATCTTAGCACATAATTTATTATTACCTATTCCAATATTAACTGTAAACCCAAATTTAGTTTTTATTTCCTCTTTTATCTTATAAGCAAGTTCTACTAAATCATTATATAAATACTTAGTATTAGATAAATCTAAAAAACACTCATCTATTGAAAATCTTTCAACATCAGGAGTATAAGTTAAAAAATAATTATAAAGTAAATTAGACATCTTTTTATAAAACGGAAAGTTAGGAGGAAAAACTTTTAAATCTTTACATTTTTTTCTAGCTGAATAAAGTGTTTCAGCTGTTTTAATACCATACTTTTTAGCTATTTCACTTTTAGCTAAAACAATTCCATGACGTTTACTTTCATCTCCCCCAATACAACTAGCAATTTTTCTAATATCTACTTTATATCCCTTTTGAAGTAAATCAACAGCACTCCAAGATAAAAAAGCATTATTAACATCAATATGAAAAATAATATTCATGACTTTTCTCCTCATGAATATTATATCTTCAACGATTTAAAAAATAAATACTGAAATTTAAAATACTAGCAAATATTAACCATACTAAATATGGTATTTGAAGCCTTGCAGCTATTTTATCTATCCCATAATAACAAATAATAATATATAAAACTACAATAGTAAGAAATATTATAAAAACAAAAGCAAACAAAAAACTATTAAACATAAAGAAAATAATCGGCCACAAGAAATTTAAAATTAAACTAAGTCCATAAATTATTAAACAAGTGTTTTTATAACAAGCCATAGAATTATAAATTCTATAACTTGATATTCCCATTAAAATATAAAGAATTGTCCAAACAATAGGAAATAAAAATTTAGGTGGAGCAAAGTTTGGTTTTAATATATTACTATAATTATTAATTCCTTCTCTTGTTAATAAAAAGGCTAAAAAGCCTACTAATAAAGGAATAATTATATTAATAATCAAGATTTTTTTATTAAAGTTATTCAATATATCACCAATTAATATTATTAAATTATTTTAAGTTTTATAACTAAAAACATGAATTAATATTAATTAATCCATGTCGCTTTTATTTTTTACATAACTTTTTTACTTACGAAATTATAAAGTTTATCATAAACTAAATCATAATTTAAACTATCTCTTACCTGTAAATATTTAAGTAAATTAAACTCTTCTATATTCTTTCTATAAATACTTAACATCAATTTAGATATTTCATAATAAAATTTAGCTGTTTTTAAATCTTTTTCTTCGGTTAAATAATCAAATATATCAACATCACTTTCTAAAAAAATAACATTAAAAGGAACATCAGCTAAAACTTTTTCTTTAATAATTCTTGCTATCATTAAATTATCCTCATTAGAATTATCTAGATTTAATAAACTCTTAATATGTAAACTTTCAAGTTTAATAAGTTCTATTTTTAAAGGATTAAGCTTACCACATAAAAAACTTAAACAAAGTAGAATAATTAAATCATAATCTAACATATCAAAGTTCAAATAATAATCACCTGATATAGAAACTTTAGACTTTTCTTTTGTTAATCTAATTATATTTTGATAGTCTAATTCATTAATTAAAGCTATCTTTTCATTAGATAGAAAAACACCATATTCTTTTTTTATAATATCAAATATCCTCTCTATATCAATGTCTTTCATTTTAACCTCTCTACTATTGTCATTATAACGTATTTTATATTTTAGTTAAAGTTATTAGACAAAATTTAAAAGTTAAAAAATTAAAATTAATAGAAATATAAACTTAAAAAAATTTTTTATTTGACAGTTTCCTAAAAAGTAAAATATTGTAAACTTTAAAAATTATCAAAACTAAACTCTTCTTGTTTTACTTCCTTAAATTCCATTTCCCTTTTCTCTTCTTTTACTTTAATAGTTTTATTCTTATTTAAAGTAGGCTCTAAAATAGTATTTTCAATATCTTCAATATTTCTTAACATTTTTCTTTTATTATTTAATTTCTTATAATATTTCATACTATAAACAAGACGTCCTGACTTACATCTTTTTAAATAACCATTATATCTATCTAAAATTATTTTACCTTCTTTTTTATAACGTTTTTTTATTTTCTTTTTCATACTTTTACTTGCTAACATATGAACTTTTTTATTTTTAACTAAAAACCTATAACCAAGAAAAACAAATCCCGTTGTAAGTTTAGCAATTTGGGTCTTTTTATTTAATACTAACTTTAAATCTTTTAATTTTTTCTCTATTTCTCCTTTACAATATTTTAAATATTCTCTATCTTCATGAAACAAAACAAAATCGTCCATATACCTAACATAATATTTTATCCTCAACTTCTCTTTTATAAAATGGTCTAAGTCATTTAAGTAAAATATAGCTAGAATTTGACTTGTCATATTTCCAATTGGAAGCCCTTTACCTGGCATATATTTTGGAATATTAGAAAGCTTAGTAATAAGAATTTCTTTATCTCGCAAGTTACGATTACTAGCTTTTATATTTTTTATTTCAGTATCAACGATTTTAGCAATTTTTTGATTAACATAGTCATTATTAGTTGAACTTACTATTCCTTTAATTAAATCTAATATTTCTTTATCCATCTCTAATTTATCTAACTTTTGAAATAATACTTCATGGTCTATATTATAAAAATACTTATTAATATCACACTTTAAAACATAAACATTTTCTAAATTATCGCGCATTTTATTTAGATACTTCTTAGTAAGTTCAATTCCTTTATCAAGACCCTTTCCAACTCTAGTTGCTACATTAGCTTCAATTAATTTAGGCTCAATTGTTGGAAATAAAGCATAAGTACTAACTAAATGATTTACTATTTTATCAATTAAATTTTCACTCATTATAATTCTATGCTTCGGATACTTTATCATAAAAACATTATAGTTACCATGAGTATATATTCTTTCATTTAAAACCCTATATATATAAATAAAATTAGAAAACTTATAAAGCTCAAAATAAATTAACTTTCTTTTATGCTCCGTACTTTGACAAATTTTCTTATAAACTGTATTAATTTTATAATAATCTACTATATCATCATATTTAATCATTACTTTTATATCCTTTTAAAAGTGTAAAGGTCATTTTCTTTAAATCTGTTATTATTTTACCAACACTTGTTGACTGTTTATAAGAAATATATTTTTTTATAAAAGCTTGATGCATTAAATAATTTATCATACTTAAATTTATTAAATAATCTTTCAAATATTTTTCTTTAACCCGATTAGTATCATTTATATTGAATGAAAACAAATTTTCAACCATTTCATATAGTTCTCTTTCTAAATAATTTTTTAAAACAGTATCTTTATTAGGAAAATTAACTAACATTTTGTAAATATATTCATTAGTTTGATAAGTTCTATTTAAAAGAATAAAATTAGAGTTCATTTACAAAATCCTTCAACTTTCTTATATTTTCTGGTTTATTTTTAAGTAAAAAAGCTATTTCCTCTAATAATAATCTACTGTTTAAATTTTCAAAATAATTCTTTTTAGCATAATATAAAATATCTTGATAAGTGTTATCTATATAATCATATATTTCGTCTTCATCCTTTATAACATAAACATTTACTTGTCTTTCTTTTAATTCATTTAAAACTTTATCTAACGCAATTTCTGGAAACCCAGCAACATCATCTTTAACTTGATAATCAAATAAATAATTAAGTATCATAGCATCATCTTCATATGCCATATAAAATATTCCTTTTTTCTGTAATATTAAATAATCTTTATTTTCTTTTTTTATAATTTTATACTGCTCTTGCAACTTCATAATACTACTTTTTTTCCTTTCCCTAAAATAAAAGCAGACCAAAAATTAATTTGGTACTGCTATAATTAACATAGTCAAGTTAGAAAAACTTTTGTTTTTAAAACTCTATATTATATTTTCAGGTTACTACCTAGGATTAATCTTGTTTTTAACCTCTTTCATAATAAATCTTAATCTATTTTAAAAGACTTAGTTAAAATCTCGCGCACGCCTTTAGTTCCATCTTGAACCCATGTACTATTAAATTCACCTGATGCCATCACTGAAAACATAATAGTAACTAAGTAAGGAGATTCAAAATTGTGAGGCGACATATGTAAATAGATTAACCCTTTTTAACTTCCCTATATTTACAAATTAAGAATAATATAATTTTTTTATTTTGTCAAGAAAACTTTTTGGAATTTTCAACTTAAATTTATTATTAAATATATTAATATTTTTTTGATTTTTATAAAAAAGAAAACCCTTAATAAATAAGGGTAATTTACTTAATGGGATGGAATAAGGGAATCGAACCCTTGCGTACTAGAGCCACAATCTAGCGTGTTAACCACTTCACCAATTCCACCAAAACAATAGATATATTATCATAAATTGCCTAATATAGCAATATTTTTCAATATTTTTGTAAAAAAACTTAATCTTTAATAAAAAATATGTTATATTTTATTATATAAGTAGAAAGAAGGATTTATGAATATAGGAATTATTGGAACGGGAGCTTATGCTATTGCACTAGCCTCTCTTCTTGAAAATAAAAATGTAAATGTCATGCTCTGGACAGCACTTCAAAGTGAATATGAAGAACTTACTAAAACAAATAAAAATTCAAAAGTAAGTGATTATGAATTATCTAAAAAAGTTACTTTTACTATGGATATGAGTCTTCTTATGAAAAACGAAACTCTTATTCTAGCAATACCAGCTAAGTTTACATTATCAACTGTAAATTTAATGAAAAAAGATTATAAAAGTCAAAATATTTTAATTGCTACTAAAGGTATTGAAACTACAAATCAAAAATTAATTCATGAGTATTTAGAAGAAGAATTAAATACTAAAAAAATTGCTTGTATATCTGGGCCATCTTTTGCCATTGATGTTATAAAAAAAGAACCTATTGGTTTAACTTTAGCTTCAACTAATAAAGAAACCTTAGATTATTTTCAAGAATTATTTAAAGGTATTTCTTATTTATCAATTGAAACAAGAGAAGATATTATAGGTTGTGAATTATGTGGTATTTTAAAAAATGTCATGGCAATTTTTTCAGGAATTTTAGATGGACTTCACATAACATCTTCTACTAATGCTAAATTTTTAATGGATGCTAGCTATGAAATTAGAAGAATAATAACTGCCTTTAATGGAGATAAACATACTTTTTCAACTTATGCTGGAATGGGTGATTTAATTTTAACTTGTACTAGTACTAAAAGTCGTAATTACACATTTGGAAAACTAATTGGTGAAGATGGTGATTTTAAAACTTATCAAAAAAATACAACTATTGAAGGTTTAGAAAACTTAAATACTATCTACTCTCTTTTTAAAGAAAAAGGTATTTATTCTGAAATAGTTGATATTCTTTATAGAATTGTATATCAAAATGATAGTAAAACATTAGTCTTAGAATATTTAAAAAATAAAGATTAATTAAAAATTATTAAATTCTAATTTATAAAAATAACAGTAAGCCTTGCTTACTGTCTTTTTAATAGTTTTCTTTTTTAACTTCAAAATAACTTTGAGGATGATTACATACAGGACATACCTTTGGAGCATTCTTTCCAATAACGATATGACCACAATTACGACATTGCCAAATTGTATCACCATCTTTAGAGAATACTAAACCATTTTCAATATTACTAATTAACTTACGGTATCTTTCCTCATGTTCTTTTTCAATTTTAGCTACACCTTCAAATAAAGTAGCAATTCTTGTAAATCCTTCTTCACGAGCAACTTTAGCAAAATTATCATACATATCAGTCCACTCATAGTTTTCACCATCAGCTGCATCATTTAAGTTTTCTAAAGTTCCAGGAACTTCGCCTCCATGTAATTCTTTAAACCACATTTTAGCATGTTCTTTTTCATTAGATGCTGTTTCTTCAAAAATATCAGCTATTTGCTCATATCCATCTTTTCTAGCTTTACTTGCATAATAAGTATATTTATTTCTAGCTTGACTTTCTCCGGCAAAAGCTGTCATTAAATTTTCATAAGTTTTACTTCCTTTTAGTTCCATAAAATCCTCCTTTTAACTAAATCTACTTAAGAATAAGTCTTTCTAAAAGACAAATTTATTATAACACAAAAATAAAGAATAAACTATTTTTTAAACTAATTTAGATAATTATTTTTTCACAAAGGCACTACTACCAACTCCACACCTTGGACATATAAAATTACTTGGTAGTTCTTCACCATAGTAAACATAACCACAAACAGTACAAACAAAAGCAGTCTTTCCCTCTTCTGTTTCAACTTTTATAAGCTCATCTTTATGTTCTTGATAATATAAATATGACATAGGAGTAGTAGTTTTAAATCTTTTACTTTCTATAATTCTTCCTATAAATATATCATGAGTTTCAGTATCAACTATATCTACAAGTTCTAATACCATATAACCAATAACATCTTTTAAAATCTTTATTCCATCTACCTCTATGTAATCAAAATTTTTAAATTTATCAATGTCTCTTGAAGAATTAAAGCCAAAAGTTTTAATAATATCACCATTTGTATTAGTATCTAAAATACTTAAAGCGAATTTCTTATTTTTTTTAATCATTTCATTTGTATAATTATTTTTATTGACACAAACACTTATTAAAGCTGGTTTAGTAGAACTAACCTGTAAAACTGTGTCAACAACACAAGCTCCTCCTTTAGTTGAAGCTATAAATATTCCTGATAAAATATCTCTTGTAATATCTCTTTCCATATAAATCACCTACATTAAGTATAACATATTTTTTATTTTTTTAAATACTATAACCTAATATATACTCTTTCATATAATACTTTGAATGGAGGAATTATGAAAAAGAAAATTATAACAATATCAGCTATTTTACTAATATTTTTACTTGCTTGTAGTGTTTTATTTAATAATAAAAATGCTAATAAAAAGTTAACTAAAGTTACAGTTTCCGAGGTTGCTCATAGTATTTTTTATGCCCCTCAATATGTTGCTCTTCATAAAGGATATTTTAAAGATTTAGGACTAGATGTTAATATAATCTTAGCAAATGGTGCTGATAAAGTTACAGCTTCTATCTTATCCGGTGATGCTGATATAGGCTTTTCAGGAAGTGAAGCTACAATTTATGTTTATAATCAAGGTGAAAAAGATTATTTAAAAACATTTGCTCAATTAACTCAAAAAGATGGAAGTTTCATTGTATCACGTAAAAAAATTACTAACTTTACTTTAAATGATTTAAAAGGAAAATATATAATTGGTGGAAGAATTGCTGGTATGCCTGAAATGACTTTAGAATATATTTTAACTAAAAATGGTATTAATCCTAGTAAAGATTTAAAAATTGATACTAGTATTCAATTTGCATCTATGCAAGGAGCTTTTATAGGAGGTACGGGAGATTTTGTAAGTTTATTTGAACCTAATGCTACTTTAGTTGAAAAAGAAGGATATGGTTATATTGTAGCTAGTTTAGGAGAACTTGGAGGTATTGTGCCTTATACTGCTTATAATGCTAGAATTTCTTATATTGAGAAAAATCCTCTAGTAATTGAAAATTTCACAAAAGCTATCCAAAAAGGTTTAGATTTTGTTCATACCAAAAGTAGTAAAGAAATTGCTGAAGTTATCTTACCAGAATTTCCTGATACATCTTTATCTGATATGATAACCGTAATTGATAGATATAAAAAAGCTGATACTTGGCCTACCACTACTGAATTTACAGAAGAAGCATTTAATCATTTACAAGATATTATGATTAATGCTAAACAACTAGATAAACGTGTTAACTATAATGATTTAGTTTATAAAAAATAAAATTGAGAGGTAATCTCTCTTTTTCTTAAGAATATTTTCTAATAATTTCATTAACTTATCTTTTATAATTTTCACTTATTAGTAAATTTAATAAAATTTTATTGCATACATATTTTTTTTAGTGTATATTATTGGTAATTAAAGTTTAAAAATATATTTGAATGATATTTAATAAAAAATAATACATAAATTTGAATAGAAAGGACAATTAACAATATGAAAAAAGAAATAAAACCTTATAAACAAACAGGACCAACTTGTGCAATTGCTTGTATGATGATGGTATTACATTATAATGGATTATTAGATAGCTATTCAAATGAGGAAGAAACAAGACTATATGAAATGTATAAATCTAAATCTATGGGAGGAACGCCCTTTTCAGCTTTAGCTTTTCATTTAGGAAAATCAGGTTTAAAAACTGAACTTTATCATTCTGAAAAAAATTATTTTTCAAATGAAAAAAAGTTAATTTCAGAATATATTTTCAACTATGCACTTGAGGAATATAAAGAATATATTTCTAAAGCTAAAAAAATTGGTTTAAAAATATATAATGAAATTAATATAGATATAGACTTATTAAAAGAAAAATTAAACGAAGGAAAATTATTAATTGTTGCTGGCAAGAAAGAAAATTTTTTACATGCTATATTAATATGCGAATATGATGAAAAGGGATTTTTCTTGTATGACCCTTTACAAACTAAAAAACTTCATAAATCTTATGCATATATAAAAAAATTTATGGAAACCGAAATAGGTAAATGGTTTTTAAGCATTGACACATTATAATTTTTTAATTAAAAATATTATAAAAAAGTCCACATTTTTTTGTGGATATTTTTATTTTTGATTAGATACTAATAGTCCTTTATAATATTTCCAAGCTAAAACTCTAAAGACTAATTTATCTAATATTTCTTCTTTAAGTTCTCCATTAGTTAAACTTTTCTTAATATCGTTAAAGGCTTTACTATAATCAGTTACAATTAATAAATCATTTCCAGCTTCTATGGGTTTTAAAACAGCCTTATCATCATTAATTGCACTCATTGATAAATCGTCAGTAATTATTATTCCTGTAAACTTTAAATCACTTCTTAATAAATTATGAACACTCTTAGATAAAGATGCCGGATTATTTTTATCAATTGATGTAACTATATTATGACTTACTAAAACAGCTTCAGCCCCTGCTTCTATTCCTGACTTGAAAGGTAAAATATCATTTTGCATTATTTCTTCTAAAGTTCTTTTATCAACACTTTCCCCTACATGAGTATCAAGATTATTGCCATAGCCAGGAAAATGTTTTAAAGTATATGAAACTGAATTACTTTTACTAGCTTCAATTACAGTTTTAGCATAAGTAGCCGTTTTCACGGCATCAAGTTCAATTGCTCTTTTATACATATAATCACTAGGATTAGTTGAAACATCTACAACCGGTGCTAAATTTAGATTAATTCCCAAGTCTTTTAAGATTTTACTTTTTTTAATTGTATCACTTTTAATTAATTCCATACCACCTTCTTTATAAAGTTCACTTGGTGATTTAAAAGGTTCAGAAGCAAGTTCTTTGTTTTTACTTAATCTAGTAACATCTCCCCCCTCTTCATCAACAGCAATTAACAAAGGTATTTTAGAGTTATTTTGAAAATTATTTATCATACTAATTACTTGATTTTTATTTTTATTATCAAAATCTCGTTTAAAAAGTAAATAACCTCCAAATTTATATTTTTTTAAATCTTCTACGGCGTTTTTCTCTGGAACCCGAACTAATAGAATTTGACCTATTTTTTCATTAAGTGACATTGTTTTAAGTTTTTCATAAGCACTTTCATAAAATTTACTAAAAATGCCATCATCATTAAAACTTTCAGGATAAGCACCAATTGTTGGTTCAACAACTTCTAATCCAACAAAATCACAAGCATTAATACTATCTTCCTTAAGTTCTCCTTTACATTCAATTAAAACATTACTACCAACATCAAGTCCTTCCATATCATTTACTAAAAAAGTTTTAGTAACATTATTTTTATCTTGAAAAGTAACATAATTATTATCTATTTTAATAACAGTTGATGTTAAAAAAGAATTATCCAAAGGTTCTTCTTCTACCTCTTTTTCTTTAGGCTTATTAATAATTAAAACTCCTAAAACAAACACAAAAACTACTAACAAAGCCATTACTATTTTCTTATTCATAATACTCTCCTATTCATAACAAGTATATAGTTTTCAATTTATTTTATTCCTTAAAACAAGTATATCACAAAAATTAAAATCAGTTTTAAAATTTAATAAACTTATCTTCTATTTTACATCAAAAGAAAAAAAGCCAGTAGTATTTGGCTTTTTCCTATAATGAACACAATATAATCAACCGTCTTAAAATATTATAATCAATTTTTTCTACATTATATTTATATTCATTATTAATAACCAAGGTAGGAGTTTGTAGTACTTTATATTTTCTAATATTATTTTTATCGTTTACTTCTAATATATCAATTTTTATTTCTTGCTCTTTAGCAATTTTTTTCAATTCTTTTTTTACCTTTATCCCCTTAGGGGACTGGCTTCCTATAATTTTAACTTCTATAATATTCCTCCTTTCATATTTCCATTATAGTAAAACTATATGTTTTTATAATGAGAGAAATATGTTTTTTTTGTGAAATTTTTTATTTTATAAAAATTCCTTTAGACATTCTAAATATTTTTCTTGAACTCCCACATACCTATCTACTATATCTTTAACCTCACTATTTAATTTTTTATTATTTAATATCTTCCGACCTTCAATTATTCCCATATTAGTTCCTTCAATTAAAAGTTCAGCTAACTTAGAATTACTTTGATTATTAATAAGCTTCATATTTATAGTACCTGATGTCATCATTTTATTAATAGCTGTTGTTTCATGGGGACATCCTTCATTATACTTCGGATAAATACTTTCAATTTCTTCATTTATTTCCTTATACATTGAAGACTGTTTTTCTAAAATTTTTTTTAATTTTTGATTAGAAACTTTCTCTATTATAAAACCAATTGCATCAATTCCCATACAAGCACCTTTATTAATCTCGTCTAAGGCATTAATATCTTCTTTTTCTTCCATTTTATCACCATTAATATAATGTCTTAATTTTTATTTATTATACAAATTTATTTACAAACAGCTCCTTTTTTTAAAAACATTTTCTTTAAATCCTCTAAAGAATTAACAGCTTCATTTAAAGAAAAGCCAGCTGAAAGGCCAAAATCTTTCATTAAAACTTTACCATTCTCATCTTTTGAACTTACATGAATTGTCCAAACCCCATCACTTGTTACTTTATAATTATTTAGATTATCATCATATACGTCATATACTCCCGGTTGTAATAAAATATTATATTCGCTATTGTCAATTTTACATGTAAACCCTTCCTGATAAGAAGTTGTAAAGTCACGTTTTAAAAATCCTTTAATTCCAATTACTAATAAAGAAATCAAAATAACACCATAGACTGTATAAAATAATATTTTAGTAAACTTCATTTGTTTTTTAGCAATTTCTAACGAACTACTTAATTTCTTTTCTAAAATATTAATTCTATTGTCAGTAAGTTCGTCTAAGCTAACCTCAAATATTTCACTTATCTTCTTAGCACTTTCTAAATCTGGCTCGGTTATACCACTTTCCCAATTAGAGAGTGTTTGTCTAGTAATTCCCAGTTTATATGCCAATTTTTCTTGAGAAATTTTCATACTTTTCCTTAACTTAATTAGTTTATCTCCAAAACTCATTTTATCACCTCGCCTTAATTGTATCAAATATAAAAAATAAAACTATAAAAAAAAGTTAACATTTTGTAAAAATAAATTAACTTTTAAGAAAATATTTCTTGTTATAAATATCTAAACAGAAATTAAAAACTTACATAAACTACTTTATATGGAGGTTTATATGCAAGACATATTACGTATTAAAAACTTAAGTAAAGTATACCATGATAAAAATTCTGAAACTATAGCTATTAAAGATTTAAACCTTGAACTTCATGATAAAGAAATATTAGCCATAGTAGGTCCTTCAGGCTGTGGAAAATCAACCTTACTTGGAATATTAGCTGGTATTACTAATAAAAGTTCAGGAGAAATTATTTTTAATGGTAGAAAAAAAATTGGTTATATGCTCCAAACTGACTGTTTAATGCCTTGGAAAACGGTTTTAGAAAATGCTTTAATTGGACTTCAAATAACTAAACAAACTACTAAAGAAAATATAAAAAAAGTTAATGATTTATTAGATAAATACGGACTTCATGATTTTAAAGACAAATATCCCAATAATCTATCTGGAGGAATGCGTCAAAGAGTTGCCCTTATAAGAACTTTAGCAACTAATCCGGATATATTATTACTTGACGAACCTTACAGTGCTCTTGATTATCAAACAAGACTTGCTTTATCAGACGATTTATACAAAATAATTAAAGAAGAAGGTAAAAGTGTTATTATTATAACCCACGATATTGCTGAAGCTGTTTCTATGGCTTCTCGGGTAATTGTTTTAACTAAACGTCCTTGTCAAATAAAAAATATCTATGAAATTACTTTTAAAAATAAAGGACTACCAACCGAAAATAGAAAAGCTTTAGAATTTAACTTTTATTATGATATGATTTGGAGGGATTTAGATGTCCACCTTTAGCTTAGAACATGAATATTTTCTAAAAAGATTAAAAAAGAAAAAATTTTTAATTTACTTAAGTCAATTTGGAATAATTTTCTTATTACTTTTAATTTGGGAATTATTAAGCAGATTTAATATTATAAATAATTTTTTATTTTCTTCTCCTAGTTCTATTTTAAATACAATTGTATCTCTTATAAATTCTAATAATTTTTTAAATCATGTTTTAATAACTCTTGAAGAAATATTAATTAGTTCTCTTTTATCTTTTGGATTAGGATTTTTAATAGCTTCTTTATTTTGGTCTAATGATTTTTTAGCTAAAGTCTTTGAACCATACCTAACTATTTTAAATTCTCTTCCGAAAGTGGCTCTTGGTCCTTTAATTATTATTTGGGTTGGAGCTAGTATTAATTCTATAATTGTCATGAGTTTAACTATTTCGCTTTTTATTACTATTATTAATCTCTATACTTGCTTTTCTAATACTAATACAAATTATATTATTCTTTTAAAAAGTATGAAAGCTAGTAAGTTTCAAATATATAAAGAAGTTATCTTAAAAGCTAATGCTAAAAATATTATTAATACTTTAAAAATTAATGTCAGTATGAATTTAATTGGCGTTATCATGGGCGAGCTTTTAGTTTCTAAAGAAGGTCTTGGTTACTTAATCATGTATGGTTCTCAAGTATTCAATATTAATTTAGTAATAACTTCTGTATTTATATTAGCAGTGATTTCTAGTATTCTTTATTACATTATTAATTATTTTGAAAAGAAAATATAAAAAATATCTATTCAATAGATACTTTTTTATTATCCAATACTTAATTTGTTGTATTCTTAATCTGTTATATTTTATCAAATTTATTTTTTATCTTCCAATTTTTCTTTTTCTAAATATTGATAATTAAGATTATTTTGTTTGCTAATTACTGATTTACCCAGTTTTTGTTCTAAATTATCCCTTGCCACTTTAGAAACATTACCACCCATTTTAGCAATCATTTTATTTGGCTCTAATCCATAAGGTTTATGTTCTTTAGCTAGTTCTCTTGTTGCAATTT
>CANQEQ010000024.1 GCA_947595345.1 uncultured Bacilli bacterium
AGAGCACTTGACTGTTAATCAAGGGGTCCTAGGTTCAAGTCCCAGTTGAGGCGCCATTTTTTTGGTCAGTTGGTGAAGTGGCTTAACACACTGCCCTTTCACGGCAGCACTCACGGGTCCGAATCCCGTACTGATCACCAAGAAGTAATTAAACTCTCAAGATACGAGAGTTTTTATTTTTTGCTTGACAATAATTCTTGCTTATTCTAAAATATTAATAGAAGGGAAAGTGAAGAGATGTATAAAGATGAATTTAATTTAACAAGTGATATGATACTTGAAAAGAATTTTAAAATAGATACAAGAGGTTATAGACTTAAAGAAGTTGACCAATTTTTAGACCTTATAATTGCTGACTATGAACATTTTTATACAATAATTCGTAATTTAGAAAAAGAAAAAGAAGATAATTTAGAGCAAATTATTAATTTAAAGCAAGAAATTAGAAATTTAAAGACAAATGCTGAAATTGTAAAAGCTAGTCCAGGCGTTTCAGGAAGTGGTAATTTAGATGTTTTAAAAAGATTATCACGTCTTGAAAAAGCAATTTATGGTAAGAAAGATAAAGACGAAAAAGAAGAATAAAAATGCTTTGGCAAACGCTGTATTCATTGTAATATAGAGGAAAGTCCATGCTCACAATAACTGCGATGTTATTAATGTTCGTGTTAAAGGAAAAAATAACTTTAAGTAGTATTTATATACTAACGGCTATGAAATAACCTAAGTTTTATATATGGTTAGAGTAATTATAAAAGTGCTATAGTGATGAAGAATTCGGAAACGAAGGAAGTGGAACATAGTAAACCCCACGAGTGAGAAACCCAAATTTTGGTAGGGGAGCTAGGATAGGGAAATGAACTAAGTCCTGGGTCGTAAGACAGATAAATGTTTGCCACCTATATGGTACAGAACATGGCTTATAAAGCATTTTTTTATATTTAATTGAGGTGAATATGAAAGAAATTGGGGAATATTTAAGAGATGAGAGAAGGAAAAATGGAGTTAGTTTAAATGAAGCTAGTGAAGACTTAAATATTAATACTTCACTTTTAGAAGCTGTTGAAGAAGGAAATTCTAAAGCTTTTAAAGATATATTTGAACTTAAGGAAATTGTTTCTAGTTATGCTAAGTATTTAGGACTTGATGTAGACGAAATCTTAGACGAATTTAATGATTTTGTTTTTGAAAAGACTTCTAAAATTTCTCTTGATGAGCTCAAAAATAAAAATAATGAAGAAAAAACTAATAGAGTAACTTCACCTTATACTAAAATAAAACATACAAGATATGATGTTGCTCCAATTGTGTTATTAATAGCCATTCTTTTATTTATTTCATTAGTTGTATATTTAGTTTTAAAAGTTGTTTCTAAAGATACAAAACCAACTAAAGAATTGGAAGGAGTAGTATATTATGAACTTACCAAATAAATTAACTATTTCAAGAATAATTTTAACTATTTTTATAATTATTTTATGTTTATTTCCTTTTTATATGGTAGGAGTTAATTTTCCTAAATTTAATATAGAAGGAATTGTTGTGGATTCTAATTATTTAATTGCTGGGTTTCTTTTTATAATTGCTTCTGTTACTGATTATTTAGATGGAAATATTGCCAGAAGTAAAAACTTAGTTACAGATACTGGAAAATTACTTGATGCTATTGCTGATAAAGTCTTAGTTAATTCCGTTTTAATTATATTTGCTGTAAGAGGTTTTATTTCCCCAATTGTTCCGGTTATTTATATATTTAGAGATGAAGTTGTTAATGCCTTAAAGATGGAAGCTTTAAAAAAAGGTCAAGTGGTAGCTGCTATTAAATCTGGAAAAATCAAGACAGCTACTATGTTAGTTGGTTTATCGCTTATGTTTTTCTATAACTTACCATTTGAACTTTATAATATTAAAGTAGCTGACTTTTTAATTTATTTTGCCCTTATCATGTCTATTATATCAGCAATTGAATATTATAATATATGGAAAAAGTTAAAATAAAAGTTGAATTATTTAAGAATTAATAGTACAATAAATTAAGGAGTTGAAATTATGTGGATTGATATATTACAAATAGCTCTTGGTTTTATTGCTGGTGGAGTTTTGGGTTTCTTTATTTCACGTAAAGTAATGATGAAATATTTAAAGAAAAATCCTCCTATAAATGAGGAAATGATAAGAACTCTTATGAGTGGTATGGGTAGAACTCCAACTCAAAAGCAAGTAAATCAAATGATGAAGCAAATGCAAAAATATATGTAAATCAAAAAAGAGACAATAATAGTTCCTTTATTTTAAGAAAGTAATTGGTTGATGGAAAATTACAATAAAGCCTATTTATCTACTCTTTAGAGAACTTAATAAGTTCCGGTTCAAGCCGTTATTTTAAAAAAGTTAAAAAAAGGATGGTACCGTCTATATGACTCCTAGTATCTATTCTTTTTTTGTTTTTAGGAGGTTATATGTTAAAAGAATATTTTATGGAAGAAGAAATAGCAAGGTTAAAGAAGGAAGAAGATTTACTTTTAAAAACTCTTGATTTAATAGTTAAAGTTTTTAAAGATAAAACGGATAAGTCAGGAATTCCTTATATAAATCATTTGTTAACAGTTTATTCTTGTGTTTATACTTATGAAGAGAAAATTATAGCTCTTTTACATGATATTGTAGAGGATACTAAATTAACATTTAAGGACTTAGAAGAACTTGGTTATAATGAAAATATTATAAATTCCTTAAAGTATTTAACAAGAGGAGATAATGAAGATTATAAAGATTATATAGAACGCATAATTAGTAGTAATAATATCCATACTTATAATGTAAAACTTGCTGATTTAAAACATAATATGGATTTATCTAGGCTTAAAAATCCAACTTTAAAGGATAGAGAAAGAGTTTCAATAAGATATATGCCATCATATACTAAAATATTAGAAGCAGTTAATAGATTACAAGAAAATAATATAAAAGATAGGAGTAGATAATATGTTAGATATAAAATTTTTAAGAGAAAATCAAAATATTGTAAAAGAAAATATTAAAAAGAAATTTCAAGACGAGAAATTAGAATTAGTTGATAAAGTTGTATTAATGGATAAACAAGTTAGAGAACTTAAGGTAAAAGGTGATGAGCTTAGAAGTTTACGTAAAAAGAAAAGTGATAATATAGGACTACTTTATAAAGATGGAAAGAAAGAGGAAGCCGAAAAGTTAAAACAAGAAGTAGTAGAAATTAATAGTCAACTAACAACTATGGAAAAAGATGAGAGTGAATTAAATACTAAGATTAGAGAAATAATGTTAAAAATTCCTAATATAATTGATTCTAGTGTTCCAATTGGTCGTGATGATAGTGAAAATGTTGAGTTAGAAAGATTTGGTGAACCTTTAGTTCCTGATTATGAAATACCATATCATGCTGATATTTTAGAAAGATTTAATGGACTTGATAAAGAAGCTAGTGGTAGAACTAGTGGTAATGGATTTTACTTTTTAGTAGGTGATATTGCTAGACTTCATAGTGCTATGTTAGCTTATGCCAGGGATTTTATGATTAGTAAAGGTTTTACTTATTGTATTCCACCTTTTATGATTAGAAGTGATGTAGTAACCGGAGTTATGTCT
Source organism: uncultured Bacilli bacterium (assembly GCA_947595345.1). Lineage (GTDB taxonomy): Bacteria > Bacillota_I > Bacilli_A > RF39 > UBA660 > RUG591. Next base: position 3,625 of record CANQEQ010000024.1, read on the forward strand.
TTTAAAGAGATGGATGCTATGATGTATAAAATAGAAGGTGAAGATTTATATTTAATTGGTACAAGTGAACATTCTATGATAGGTAGATTTAAAGACCAAATTGTAAAGGAAGCTAGTTTACCAATTACTTTAACAAGTTATTCACCATGTTTTAGAAAAGAAGTAGGAGCTCATGGTATAGAAGAAAGAGGAGTTTATCGGGTTCATCAATTTGAAAAACAAGAAATGGTTGTTTTATGTAAACCGGAAGATTCAATGACTTGGTATAAAAAAATGTATGAATTTACAGTAGAATTCTTTAGAAGTTTAGATGTACCAGTTCGTACTCTTGAATGTTGTAGTGGTGATTTAGCTGATTTAAAAGTTAAATCTTGTGATGTAGAAGCTTGGAGTCCTAGACAAAAGAAATACTTTGAAGTTGGTTCATGTTCAACTTTAGGTGATGCTCAAGCTAGACGTCTTGGTATTCGTACTAAGGGAGAAGATGGAACTTACTTTGTGCATACATTAAATAATACAGTAGTTGCTAGTCCTAGAGGTTTAATTGCTGTAATTGAAAATAATTATCAAAAAGATGGTTCTATTTTAGTTCCTAAAGTTTTACAACCATATATGGGTGGCTTAGAAGTAATAACACCAAATAATTAAGAAGAGAGTGAAAACATATACTCTTTTTTAAATTAAAAATGAGGAGGTAACTATGTATAAGACTGACATAATAGAAAAAGTATCTAAAACAACAAATATAAAATACAAAGATATTGATACAATATATAATGCCATTTTTGATACAATAAAAAATGAATTGTATAATGGAGAAGAAATTGTATTAACAGGATTTGGAACTTTTAAAGTTAATAACAGAAAAGAAAGAAAAGGAATTAATCCTAGAAATGGAGACATAATTCAAATCTCACCTAAAAGAGTTGTAACGTTTAAATCAAGTTTATCGTTTAAAAATTATATGAATGATAAAAATTAAAATTTACTAGCTAAAACTAGTATTTTTTTATGATTTTTTATTTTTGTCATATTGACTTAATATATATATATATATATATATAATAGAAGTATAAAAAGAAAGGGAGAATGAGATATGAAAAAGAAAATATTAAGTATATTACTTATTGGAATTTTAATTATAGGCTTAACAGGATGTGGTAATTCAAAAAATAAAACTACTAATGATAATGTTCTAGAAAATTCAACAAATGAAAATACTAATAAAGGTCGTGAAATAAGCAAAATATATGATTTTGATTTGAATGGTCAATCTGCAGTAGAATTTTCAGATTATTCTTATACAGTAATTGATACAAATGGAAAAGAAATATATACAGGTTCTAAAATTGAACATATTGCACTTTTATCAAATGGATACCTAACATATAATTCTTATATTGATGGTTATAAGTTACACTCAGTTAATGAATCTTACGTTATGGATTTAACAGGTAAGAAAGTTCTTGAAAGTACTGATACAAATGAAAAGATTAAGAGATATGGAGCAGTAAGTGTAAGTGGTTATGTTGTAGTTTATGAAGAAGCTGATGGTTTAAATGGAAAAACTTATAATTATAAGATAATTGATTTAAAAGGTAATACTATTTATGATGGTGGAGAAGATAAAATATTTTATTTAGGTGGAGATTACTTTTGTTTGAACTTGAACGATGGAATTTATGGAACCTTAGTTAATGCTAAAACAAAAAAAACGACTGAATTAGATTTAAGTGCAGAAAACGTGTATATGTATTATTCTAATAAAGATAATTTTGGAATACTTAGAGCAGAAGAAATTAAAACAATAGATAATAATATGAATTTTGGTATTGAAGTATCTCCTATTGTATTATCTTATGAAGATGGATATTTAATAAGTTCAGATGGAAATAATATTATAGATAAAAATGGTAAAGTTATTAGAGATTTAAGTGAAGGTGGATACAAAGACATAACTTATAATAATAAAGAATTTGCTGTTATTAGTGAAACAGGTTATTACTATAAGGTTGATACTAACAATAATTATGTAGTAGAACCAGTAAAAATAGAAACAAATGATAGTAGTGTTTTAATTAATAATGATTTATATATTATTAAAGGTCAAGAATTAAAAAAATATAATAGCAAATCTAATTCTTATGAGAGTGTAGTTACTATTAATGCTCCTAGTGATAAAAATGATAAAGCTGTTTTAAAAAATATAAAAAGTAATAATATCATAGAAATTGGTTATTATTATAATGGTAAAACTAATAATCTACCAAATGAAAGAATATATGTAGATTTAAAAACTAATAAGATAATTGATAGCTTATAATAAAAAATATATGTTGAAAATTTTAAGTTAATTTATATGAGTAAACTCTATATAGTGAGTTGCTCTTTTTTTATTTTTTCATTTTTTTATTTTTGTTATATTGACTTAATATATATATATATATAATAGAAGTATAAAGAGAAGGAGAGAATGAGATATGAAAAAGAAAATTTTAAGTATATTATTTATTGGAATTTTAGTTATAAGTTTAACAGGATGTGGTAATAGTTCAAATCTAATAAAAAGTTTAAATGATGCAGTACAAGAAGAATTAAATGTTTGGGTAAAACAAGATGGACATACGGATTTCACAATTAACAAAATTCAAAGTCATTTATCAGGCTATACATTTATAGCATCAGGAGATAAAGAGTTTATATCTACAGATGGAAGTACAGAATATACAAATCAAATAGTTGGATATAGAAGTTATAGTGATAATAGTATAATGACTTCTACAAGTGATATAAAATATACTTTAGTATATGATAAGGAAAAGCAAAAATATTATAGTGTTGAAATTTCTTATGAAAAAACTAAATTTAAAGAAAAATACGAATATGATTATCCTGTATTTAAGAATGCAAAAGAGATAGGGTAAAATATGAGAAACAAAAAAACATTAAGAAAAAATAGTAGTTTTATTTATATTATTAGTTGTTTAATTCTTTATAGTCTTATATCTTGTATAACATTTTTCTTAAAGATAAGTACTGACGAAAACCAAGCTGTTTATCCAATAGTAGGAATTGCTTTAGCTGTTAATTTCTTTTCAACACTTTATATTAGAAATTACTTAATGTATGTTTTTGATATTGATAGAGAAGATAGTTTAAAAGATAAGCTGTTTAATTGTATTTATTCTGTTGTAGCAACATTTATATTATATTTAATTTTGCAATTAAAACATGCAACTGGTGATATACCTATATTGTGTTCAATAATATATTTTATATTTACTTTTGCTAGTATTTTGATAGCAAGTAAAATAAATAATAGTTCAAAGCTATTCAATTTACTTTCTCATAAAGAGAAAAAGCTAAAATATTTTCTAATACCTTTGGCATTTTCTCTCATTTGGGCTATTCCTGTAATAGTCGTTGCCCTTGTTTTTTCAAAAAATTTACAAGAAGGTGGAACAAATGATAGTACATTAGCTATTTTAATTTGTCCATACATATATGCTTTAATTATTAATTATATCTTTTCAGAAGTTAATGCTATAAAATTATCAAATGACATTGATAATTTAAACAATTCACCATCAGGAATAATATATTATGAATTATTTTTTAATATTTTCTTTATTGTTGTTTTTGTTACAATGGCATTTGTTAGAAGTATATGGGGAAATAATGATGTTTCTTCACCTAGTATATTACTAGCAACAACATTTTTATTAGTTGCGATGTTGTTTTTTATAATTAGAATATTTAGTTTTGATGGCTTTGTTGGTAGTGATAAGAGAAACAAAAAGAATAAAAAAATTACTGCAACAACAATTGACTATGGTTCATTTTTGTCAACAACAGAATATACTGACGAAGAAGGAAATAAAACAAGAGTAGACCATTGGAAATTTTAAACTAATTTCAAGAATTATCTTTATTGATAGTTCTTTTTACTTTCTTAATTTTTTAAATTTAATTATATTGACTTATTATACTAAATAAATATATAGTCAATTATCTTGTATGTTATCTTGTATCCTATTATTTTGGATATTTTAATAGGTTTATATTGAATAAAGATTTGAAAGTGAAAAAAAATATTCAAAAAAGTTTTTCCAATTCAACCAAAAAACTTTTTAAGTTTATTATGATATTATTTATGCATATAATACGTAATAATAATATTAAATATAAAAAAATTTAAAAAATATAGAATTTTTTTAAATTTATGTTATAATTTAATTGAAAGGAGTTTGTAGAATTTTATTCTATAAAAATTTAAGTATTTTATGAGTGAAACTGAAAAGAAATTTTGTCCAAATTGTGGAAGCGAAGTAAAGAAAACAGCAGCATTTTGTCCTAAGTGTGGAGAAGGACTTAAGGGGGAGAAGAAACCTAAGGAAGTAGAGAATAAGGCACCAGTAAGACCAGAACCTCCTGAACCTCATTACAATTCAAGAGATTTTGATGTAAGAATTCCAGCTGAGTACAAACCAATTTCTATGTGGGGTTACTTTGGTTATACTTTATTATTTGCAATACCATGTGTAGGCTTTATTTTAGCTTTAGTATTTGCTTTTGGAGGAACACCAAATATTAATCTTCGTAATTTTGCACGTTCTCAATTTTGCTTTTTCATTTTAGTTGTAGTTTTATGTTTGATAATTTTTCTTATAAGTGCAATTGCAGGAGCAGCTTTGTATACTTCAATGTATTAAAATAAAGATATGAATTAGCACTTTTAGTGCTAATTTTTGAATTTTCTATTATTATTAAATTATATAAAAGTAATAAATTAATAATACAATCATATAAAATAATAGAAAATTAAGTAAAAAAATTAATTAAAGAGGTGGATTTATGTACTGCAATAAATGTGGTAAAAAAATTGAAGAGGATAGTACTTTTTGTGAGTATTGTGGTAACAAAGTAAAAAATGATTTAATGGATAATATTAAAAGTACTACTAAACAAGGAATTGAAAAGTCTAAAGAATTAGCTAAAAAAGTAGAAGCTAAAATTCCTCTTGAAACTAAAGAAAACGTTAAAAAAATAGAAAGTAATTTTTCTAATATGTTGCCACCAGCTGTAAGAAAATATAAAATGGCAATTTATATTGGAGTACCAGTTATATTACTTATTTGTTTAATTTTAGTTTGTGTTTTATTGTTTGGTGGTAAGACTTTAAAATGTTCTTATAATACAACTTTTAGTGGAATGTCAACTGATATGTCTGTTGTTATGAAATTTAAAAAAGATAGACCAAGAAATGTTAAGCTAATGTTTACTATTGATGTATCTGATTTAGATAAAGACGAGATAGAAGACGGAGTTGATAACATTAAAGAACAAATGGAACGTTTAGAAGATGATGGCATTAAAGTTTCTGTTAAAAGTAATCAGAAGAAAATAAGTGTAACTTTAAGTGGTGATTATGAAGCTATTAATGATAATATTTTAAATTATGATGATGACGATAGTTTAAGCTATAAAGAAATTAGAAAATCTGCTAAGAGTAGTGGTTGGACTTGTAAATAGAAAAGAAGGGTTGAATTATGTTTTGCGAAAATTGTGGCAATAAATTAAAAAAAGGTGATGTATTTTGCCAAAAGTGTGGCAGTAAAGTTTTAGAAGAAGAGACGAAATCACCTAAGAAAACAAATAAAGAGAAAAAAGAAAAAGTAAAAGAAGAAATTAAGAACGAGGAAGTTAAAAAAGAAGTTAAAGAAAAACCAAGTAAAACAGGAGCTTTAAGTAAAAAGCAATTAATTATTATTCTAGGAAGTGTTGGAGTTTTATTCTTAATTGGTTTAATCTTACTTTTATTCCTAGTTATCATTCCATTTATTAATAACAGCAAGAAAATTGATACAGTTTGGGGTAATAAATATTATGTTTATTTAAGTGAAGTAAAAGAACAAGACAAATATGAAGAAGCTGGAATTCCTGATAGTTTTAAAAATGGAAAATTAGCTTTCTATGATATTGATGATACAAACCCTGTAATGGTATTAAGTTACGAAAAAGATAAGAAAACTTATTCTAATATATATTATATTAAAGATGGAAAAGTAAATGTTTTAGTTTACAATGATAGTATGGAAGTAGTGCTTTTATATAATATTTTAAAGAAAGAATATGATTATTATTCTCATACTAATGAAAATGACGTAGATACTTATAAAGAAGTAAGTGACGTGATTGAAGAATATGAGGAAAAAGAAAAAGCTGATTCTTATACGTTTAAAAAAAGTGATAAAGTTAGTACAACTTTAGATAATGGAGAAGAATTAAGTGTATCTAAATATGAAGAAACATTTGTAGAAGTTCCTGATGAGAACAATAATATAGAGTATTCTAAAGATATGACTCCGAAAGAACTTAAAGAAAACATTAAAGATGGTGTTTTAGAATATAAAGAAAAAGATGAAATTGTAGATAAAAAAGTAAGTAAAGAAGTAGAAGATAAAATAAAAGATGTATCTGATACTAAAAAAGAAATAGAAAAAATAGAAGCTTCTAAATTTACATCTGGTATAAAAGAATTAGATAAAGCTTTAGAGTATGAAGTCGGACTTTATCAATATAATAATGAAGTATATTTTAGTCCTTTTGAATTTATAGGTGGTTATAATGTTAAAGAATTAGAAGCTAAAAATTTACCTGATACATTTGTAAATGAAAAAGTATATAATTATCTAAATAGTAAATTAAGTTATAGAGAAGTTTATAGTGAAGAAGTTGTCAAGGAAGGGCTTAGAGATTTATACGGTAATAATTATACTTATCATAGATTAACACATTCCGGTCCTTGTTCAGCATTTTCTTATAATGCTTCTAAAGGTGGTTATGTTGTAGTAGGTGGTTGTGGTGGCATCACACTTGACTATGAACCATATTATAAAACTATAATAACCGGACGTACTGATACTAGTGTTGTTGTTTCAACTCTTTACGTTGTTCCTACTGAAGCAAGTGACCATTACAGTGCTATTGCTCCATATAGAATATATAAAGATGCTAGTAAAAATGAAAATATAGCAACTTTAAATAATTTAGGTAGTTTAGTAGAATTAGTTAAAGAAAAAGGAACTAAGTTTGAAATATCTTTTGATAAAGATAATGGCTATTATCATTTTGACGAGATAGAAAAACTAGATTAATAAATAAATATCCCTGGTATCATGTCTGATATTTAAAGATAAGTTAGAATTTTTAAAGAAAATATTTACAAGAAAAGCTTGAGATGTTATAATATGCTTGTATTTGTTGCTTAGAAAGATTAGTAATATTAGATTTATTTTAAGAGAGTTAGTGGGTGGTGTAAACTAATAATAAACTAATACGAATTCACTTTTAAATGGTAAATCGTTAATCGCGTTAAGATAATTAAGATAAATTTAGGATGGTACCGTCTATATGACTCCTTTAGTACTATCCTTTTTTTAGTAAGAGGAGGTTAAGTATGCGAATTGCTGTTTTAATAATTCATGGTTTTGTTGGCACATTAGCTGATAATGAATTTTTGACAAATTATTTAACATATGATAAAAAGTTTGATGTCTTTGCTAGAACTTTGCCAGGTCATCATAATGATAAAAATTATCAAAAAGTAGAATATCATGAATGGATAGAATTTATAGATAAAGAAATTCAAGAAATCCTAGACCATGGTTATAAAAAGATTTATGTAATAGGTCATTCTATGGGTGGTATTTTAGCTGGATATGCTGCAAGTCACCATAGAGAAGTTAAAAAAGTTGTCTTTTTAAATGCAGCGTTTACTTATTTGAATTTAAAACAAAACAAAATAGATATTCTAGGGCATCGGGATTATAAAGACTATATAGAAGTTTTTGATAGAGTATTGCATACTTCAATTCCTTTCTTTTTAGAATTTGTAAAATTAGTTAAAGAAAATCATGATAAATTAAAAGATATTACTTGTGAAGCTTTGATATTACAAAGTGATGTTGACCAAGTAGTACCAATTGAAAATGGAATTGAAATTAATAATAAAATTTCTAGTAAAAAGAAATACTTAACTTATCTAGAAAGTGAACGTCATAATATATTTACAGGAAATGAAGAGAATGTTGCTAGAAAAGAAGAAATAGCATCATATATAAGAACATTTTTAAGAGGAGGATTAAAATGGAAAAGAACATGGAAAGAGAAAATATAATTAAAAATTTAGAAAACGAACTTAATAACGTTAAAACAAAAAATGATTTAGCTAATGTTAAAGCTTTATTTTTAGGAAAAAGTGGAGTAGTTACAAATTTAAGTTTAAAAATGAAAGAAATTCCTAATGAAGAAAAGAAAGAATATGGAAAATATTTGAATGAAATAAAAATTTTAGTAACTAACAAAATAGAAGATAAAAATAATGAAATTATAAGATTAGAATTAGAAGCTAAGTTGAATAGTGAAAAAATAGATATAACTTTACCAGCTAGACATAGTTTAAAGGGAAGTATTCATCCTATGACTAGAGTTGTTGAAGAATTAGAAGATTTATTTGTTTCTATGGGTTATGATGTTGTAAATGGACCTGAAATAGATACCGACTTAAATTGCTTTACTAAGTTAAATTTACCAGCCGGACACCCTGCACGTGATACTCAAGATACTTTCTATTTAGATAATGATTATTTATTAAGACCACATACATCTCCTGCTCAAGTAAGAACAATGGAAGCTAATAAGAATAAAGAACCCCTTAGAATTGTTTGCCCAGGTAAAGTTTATAGACGTGATGATGATGCTACGCATTCTCACCAATTTATGCAATTTGAGGGATTAGTAGTTGGAGAAGATATATCTTTAGCAGACTTAAAAGGAACTTTAGAATTATTTGCTAAAAAGTTACTTGGAGAAAAAACCAAAGTAAGATTTCGTCCTAGTTACTTTCCATTTACAGAACCTTCTTGTGAAGTTGATGTAACTTGTTTTAAATGTGGTGGAAAAGGTTGTAGTTTATGTAAACAAACTGGTTGGATAGAGGTTCTTGGAGCTGGAGTTGTCCATCCTAATGTTTTAAGAATGTCAGGATATAATCCTGAAAAATATACAGGTTTTGCCTTTGGACCTGGTATAGATAGATTTGCTATGTTTAAATATGGTATAACTGATATTAGACAAATATATACTAATGATATTAGATTTTTAGAACAATTTGATAGAAAGGATGCTGAGTAAAATGAAGTTAAGTACTAAATTTTTAAAAGATTTTGTAGATGTTCCGGTTGATTATAAAACTTTAGCTGATGATATGACTAGAGTTGGAAATGAATATGATAGTGCTATGCCTTTAATTCCAGCTACTAATTTAGTAGTAGGTGAGGTTTTAGAATGTAGTAAGCATCCTGATAGTGACCATTTACATGTAACGCTTGTTGATATAGGTGATGAGAAACTTCAAATCGTTTGTGGTGCTCCTAATGTCAAAAAAGGAATTAAAGTAATTGTAGCCAAGCCAGGTGCCGAACTTCCAGGAATAACAATTAAGAAAAGCAATATCAGGGGAGTTGAATCAAATGGTATGTTATGTGCTTTATTTGAACTTGGTATTGATAAGAAATATTTACATGAAGAAGATATAAATGGCATTTGTATTTTAGATAATGATGCTAAGGTTGGTTCTGACCCAATTAAATACTTAAATTTAGACGATTATGTAATTGATTTTGAACTTACAAGTAATAGAGGCGATTTGTTAAGTATTTTAGGAATGGCTTATGAAGTTGGAGCTATATATGGAAAAGAAGTTTCTGAAAGTAAAATAGAAACTAGTTTTAGTGAAACTGGAGAGAATATAAATGATACATTTAAACTTAAAGTTGAAACTAAGGATTGTCCTTTATTTTTAGCTAAAAGTGTTCGGAATGTAGTTATTAAAGAAAGTCCTGATTTTATTAAGAAAAGATTAATTGCTAGTGGTATAAGACCAATTAATAATGTAGTAGATATTTCTAATTATGTTATGTTAGAACTTGGTCAACCTCTACATTTTTATGATGCTGATACTTTAAATAATGAACTTTGTGTAAGAAATGCAAAAGATTTAGAAAAATTAGTAACGCTTGATAAAGTAGAACGTGAATTAACTCCTAATGATATTGTTATATCAAGTCATGGTAAGGCTATTGGTTTAGCTGGAGTTATGGGAGGACTTGAAACCGAAATTACTAATAATACTAAAAATATTATGATAGAAAGTGCCATATTTGATAGTGTTAAAATTCGGATGACATCTAAAAGAATTTTAAGAAGTGAAGCTAGTAATCGTTTTGAAAAAGGACTTGATTCTAAGAGAACTTATTTAGCAATTTTAAGATGTTGTAACTTACTTCAAGAATATGCTGATGCAAAGATTCAAACTGGAATGGTAACTTATGATAAGACTGTAAAAGAAGATAAAGTAATTCCTATTGAATATGATAAAATTAATAAAGTTTTAGGTATAGATGTTCCAAGAGGTGAAGTTAAAAAAATCTTTAATTCTTTAAAATTTACAGTTTTAGAAGAAAAAGATAAATTAATAGTTACAGTTCCAAGTCGGCGAATTGATATTTCTATTAAGGAAGATTTAATTGAAGAAGTAGGAAGATTTTATGGACTTGAAAATATCGTAGGTAAACTTCCAACTGTGCCTTTAAAACCAGGTAAATTTAATAGAACTTATAGAGAAATAAAACATAAAATGGCAGGACTTGGTTTAAATGAATGTTTAAGTTATGCTTTAATTAGAGAAAGTGAATTTCCTTATTTTCAAGTAGATATAAAAGACCAAGTTAAAGTATTAGACCCTATGACTGATGAACATGCTGTTTTAAGATATAGTCTACTTTCTTCTTTAATGAATGTTTATACTTATAATAAAGCTCGTGGCTTGAATGATATTCATATATTTGAAATGGGTAATGGTTTTTATAAAGAAAATGGTAATTATAAAGAAGAAATGCGTCTTGCTTGTTTAATTTCTGGAAGTTACAAAAATCAATTTGAAACAATTAAGTTTAATTTTTATGATATTAAAGGTATTCTTGAAGATTTTCTTGATTATTTAGGATATAAAGACCGTTATAGCTTGGTTGTAGATAAATTGCCTAAAGAACTTCACCCATATCAAAGTGCTAATATTATTTTAAATGGTAAAGAAATTGGAATTATTGGAAAAATTAATCCGGAATTTAATAAAGACGATATATATGTATTTGAAGTTTCTGTTGACAAATTACTTCAAAATAAATGTCGGGGAATAACGGTTAGTGAAATTAGTAAATTCCCAACAATTTCTAAAGATGTGGCCTTTATTTTAAATAATGATATTAAAGCAATTGATGTTACTAAAGAAATTAAAAGACTTGGTGGTAAACTTCTTAAAGATATTGAAATCTTTGATTTATATAATTTATCTCATGATAAGAAATCTTTAGCTTTTAAATTAACTTTCAATGATCCAACTAGAACTTTAACGGATGATGAGGTTATGGAAATATTTAATAAAATAATTATAGGTATAGAAAATAAATTTAAGTGCCTTGTAAGAGATAAGTAGGTGATTAAATGAAACTTTTAAATTTAAAGGGAACTTTTGACTTTTTACCTAAAGACCAAGTATTAAGAAATAAAATAATTAATACATTACGAACTAATTTTGAAAAATACGGGTATTTGCCAATTGAAACTCCTATTTTAAATTATTATGATTTACTTGCTTATAAATATGATAAAGATGCTGAAATATTAAGTGAAATCTATAAATTAAAAGACCAAGGAGATAGAAATTTAGGCCTTCGTTATGACTTAACTGTACCATTTTGTAAAGTAATTGGAATGACTCATGATTTAAGACTTCCATTTAGACGTTATGAAATTGGTAAAGTATTTAGAAATGGTCCTGTAAAATTAGGAAGAACTAGAGAATTTTATCAATGTGATATAGATGTTGTTGGAATTGATAACAGAATGATTGAAGCTGAACAAATTTTAATGGCTATTAATATTTATAAAGAACTTGGAATAGATGTTGTTGTTAAATACAATAATAGAAAACTTATGACCGGTTTAATTAAGGAAGTAGGTATTTCGGATAATTTAGTTTCTAAAGTAATTAGTATTATTGATAAATTAGAAAAGATAAGTCACGAAGAATTAGTTAAAAACTTAGAAGATATAGGGTTAACTGAAGAAGAAATTAAAAATTTATTGTTATATTTTGAATATGATTTTAAAACTTATTTAGAAAAATTTAAGGAAACTTCTAATCAAGATATAAAAGAAGGTTTAGAAGAAATTCAAGAATTAAATAGTTATTTAGAAGCATTAGATATAAAGAAAAATTGTATCTTTACTCCAAGTTTAGCTAGAGGACTTACAATTTATACAGGTGTAGTTTTTGAATTTTATGATAAAGAAGCTAGAATTACATCAGCTATTGGAGGTGGAGGTAGATACAACAAGATAATAACAGATTTTATGGATAATGGTTCTTTATATCCAGCTATTGGTTTATCTTTTGGCCTTGAACCTATATTTGTTATTTTAAATCAAAAAGAAAATAAAGAATCTTTAATTGATTTATATTTAGTTCCATTAGATACTAATATAGAATGTATGAAATTAGCAACTATTTTAAGAGATAAAGGGGTTAGGGTTTTAATTGAAATGAATAAGAAAAAAGTAGGTAAATGTTTTGAATATGCTGAACATGAAAATATTAATTATATAAGTGTAATCGGAAGTCAAGAGATAGAAACTCAAGTTGTTAGAATTAAAAATATGCAAACTAAGGAAGAAACAGAGATAAATATCAAGGAATTGCCTGATTTTTTCAAAAAATAATAATTTTTTATTGACAATTTATACCATAATATAATATAATTCTATATGTCGTTTGACTTTAGAATTGTATTTGGGGCATTAGCTCAGCTGGGAGAGCGTCACGTTTGCACCGTGAAGGTCAGGAGTTCGATCCTCCTATGCTCCACCAAATAGAAATTACCTTGTTATACAAGGTTTTTTTGTTGCTTATTTTAATTTTACCTCTTATTTACCACTTAAAATTATTATAAAAAAATAGGTATCGTATGATACCTAGGGTGTCCGTAAAGGACGAGGTGCAGTTCATTTCTAAACTGAGGTGCTCGTGAAGAGCTAAATAATATAAATAAATTACATTATACTTATAGCAAATTTTTTCACTTTAGTCAATTTTAATTTTTTTGATAACTTTCTTTAGTTTCAGTTAAACCTAATAAATAATCAGCAGATATATCAAGAATTTGACAAACATTTTTAATATAAGTTATTGGCATTAAATTAATTCCTTTTTCATAACGAGCATATTGCTGTTGTTTAATTCCTAACTTTTCGGCTATTTCTTTTTGAGTAATATTTTTACTATCTCTTATAAATTGCATTTTTTCATTATAATACATACATTACCCCCATTATTCGTTCATTATATATATTATCTTTCATTTAAAAAATAGAATAAAAGAAAAATAATAAAAAGTCAAGGTTTTGTAAGTTGAAATATAAAAAGACAAAATAAGACAACTTGGTATATTAAAATAAAAGTACTTGAAAAAGTAAAAAAATTGTAGTAATATGGTATTAGAAAATAGGGACAAGGAGGTATGAAAA
>CANQEQ010000025.1 GCA_947595345.1 uncultured Bacilli bacterium
CTGATGTTGACCAATTAGATTTTCCAGTAGTTTATACAAGTGCTGTCAATGGAACATCTAGTTTAGAACCAGATTTAAGTACTCAAAAAGAAACAATGGAACCACTTTTAGATACAATTCTTGAAACCATTAAAGAACCAAGTGGTGATTCTAATTCATTTTTACAATTTCAACCAGCTTTACTTGATTATAATGAATTTGTTGGTCGTATTGGAATTGGCGTAGTTAAACAAGGAAGCATTAAAGCAGGCGAGAATGTAACTTGTATTAGATTAGATGGAACTAATAAACAATTTCGTATTCAAAAAATGTTTGGATTTAAAGGATTAAAAAGAATTGAAATAGAAAAAGCTGAAGCTGGAGATATTATAGCTATTGCTGGACTTCCGGATATAAATGTTGGAGAAACAGTCTGTGAACCTAGTCATTTAGAAGCTTTGCCACTTTTAAGAATAGACGAACCAACTTTAGAAATGACATTCGGAGTTAATACTTCACCATTTGCCGGTCGTGAAGGAAAACTTCTAACAATTAGAAAAATTGAAGAAAGACTAGAAAGAGAAACTGAAAAAGATGTTAGTTTAAAAATTACCCCTTATGACCAAGAAAGTTTTTTAGTTAAAGGAAGAGGCGAACTTCATTTATCAATTTTAATTGAAAATATGCGAAGAGAAGGATTTGAACTTCAAGTATCTAAACCTCAAGTAATCATTAAAGAAATTGATGGTGTTAAATGTGAACCTTTTGAAGACTTACAAATTGATGTTAACAATGATTATGTAGGAGGAGTAATAGAAGCTTTAGGTCATCGTTTTGCTAATCTTTTGAATATGCAAAATATAGGAGATATAACAAGACTTAATTATGTTATACCATCTCGTGGTTTAATTGGTTTTATGACTGAATTCATGACTATTACTAAAGGATATGGAATAATAAATCATGCTTTTAAAGAATATCGTCCTATGGTAAGCAATAATGTTGGAGAAAGAAAACTTGGAGTATTAGTTTCTATGGAGACAGGAAAAGCAACAGCTTATGCTCTTGGTGGTTTAGAAGATAGAGGTGTTATGTTTATTGAACCTGGAACGGAAGTATATGAAGGTATGATAGTTGGAGAACATAATCATGATAATGATATTGCTGTAAATGTTTCTAAAGGTAAAAACTTAACTAATACAAGAGCAGCTGGAAGTGACCATACAGTAGTTTTAAAAAGACCTCGTGTTATGTCTTTAGAAGTTGCCCTTGACTATATAAATAATGATGAATTAGTAGAAATTACACCACTTGGCTTTAGACTTCGTAAAAGAATATTAAAAGCTGAGCTTCGTAAAAAAGAACACAATAAATAAAAAATAAGGTTTTACATTTAAGGTGTAAAAACTTTATTTTTTTATCTTGCTAAGCTATTTAATATGTTATAATTATAATTAGATGGGAGTAAATAAAATGAAAAAGAAATTAAAATCCTGGAAAAATACTTTTGTAAAAAAAATAAAATCAATTAAAAATAAAATAACTACTAATAGTTTTTATATAAAAATAAGTGAATGGTTTAAAAAGAATAAAGGCTATGTTTTTATGTTCTTATCACTTTATATTTTGGATATATCTACAAGAATTGCTACTAGTTCAATTGGTTATGTTTTTTTCTTTGAACTATCTCCTAATTTATTTTCAGCATTATGGCTTTTATTTCTTATCTTTTTAGTTAAGAATTTAAAAAATATATATGGTAAACTTATTTATGGCTTATTTTTTGCTGTTACTTTAATCATGTTTTTAGTAAATAATATATATTATGTTTATTTTAAAATTTTCTTTGATTTTTCTGTTTTAGGAGCTGCCAGTGAAGGAAGTGCTTATTTACTTGATACCTTAAAAGATATTAAACTATGGATGTATATTGCTATAATTTTTAGTATTTTCTTTATGGTATTAACTTATAAACACTTTAATCGTAATAGAACAAATCATTATAGAGAAGCTTTAATTACAATTATTTTATTTGTATCTATTCATTCAGTTATGCCTCTTACTTATGGAAGTGCTACTAAAGAGTTAGAATGGGATGCTTGGAGTAATAGACGAAATGTATATAATTCATTTAATGATAATAATAAAAGTATGCAATTAGTAGGTTTATTTGAATATAATGTTAGAAATTTTTATGTTAATTTTTTAAGAAAAAATGAAGAAGCTACAAGTGAAAGTTTAACGTTTTTAGATACTATTTTTAAAAGTGAACCTGAACTTCATAGAAATAAATATACGGGGTTATTTGAAGGTAAAAATCTTATTATTTTACAACTTGAAAGTATTGATAAATTCTTAACTACTAAAGAAATCATGCCAAACTTAAATTCTTTAAGGGAACATTCAATTGATTTTCTTGACCATTATTCCTTTGTAAATGGGGGAGGCTCTACTTTTAATTCTGAGTTTATGGTAAATACAGGATATGCAACCCCATATTCCTATAATCAAAATGCTTATACATTTAGTAAGAATAACTTTGATTACTCACTTCCTAATTTATTTAAAAGTGTTAATTATACTGTAAATGCTTTTCATATGAATTCTAGTGAATATTATTCAAGAGGAGTTAATTATAAAAACTTTGGATACGATTCTTACAATGGCTTAAAAGACTTGGATATTTATAAAAATAAAGAATACGAATTAGATACGGAACTTTTAAAAAACGAAGAATTTAATGCTAAGATTTTTAATGTAGAAGACCCAGATAATAAAAATTTTGTATCCTATATAATATCATATTCAGCTCATACACCGTATAGTAAAGATAAAGGTGTTTGTAATATGCTCTTAACTGAAGAGGAGAAAAATGATGCTGATTTAGAATTAACAGAATTTGATTGTTTGAAACGTCAAGCTAAAGAAACTGATGATATGATAGGACTTTTAATTGATAATTTAAAAGCTAAAGGTTTATATGATAATACTGTGGTAGCTGTATTTGCTGACCATTATGTATATACAGTATCTGATAAAACTATTTTAGATAAATATAAAGATACCACTACTAATTTAATTAATCATACAGACTGCTTTATATTTAGTAGTGACCTTCCTTATACAAAAGTTGAAAAGACTACTAGTCAATTAAATATCTTGCCAACTCTTTTAAATTTATTTAATTTATATTCGCATCCTAATTATTATATAGGAGAAGATGCCCTTGACGATAGTTACTCAGGCTATGTTTTCTTTAATGATTATACTTGGTATGATGGAAAACGTTATGTAAATTCTAATGGAGAAATATTAAAAGGATTAAATGCAACTGATGACTATATAAACAAAATGACTTCTAAAATAAATGATTTAATAGAAAAGAATGACGAAGTATTAAAAGTTAATTATTTTAAATTTTTAAAACAAAATGAAGCTGTTAGCTAATAATTAAAATAAAATAGTAAATTTATCTTTGAAAAGTAGAAAAATTATGCTATTATTAAATAAGAATAGAGGGATAAAATGATAACGAAGGATGATATTTTTACATATTCATTTAAAGGTTTAATGTCACTTATTTATACTATCATGCGAAAACCCGAGAAAATTCGTGATTTATTCTACGAAGATGACGTCTTTGAAGATGTTAAAAGAAATACAACTAGATTAGAGGAAGCCTCAAATGCTATTTTAGAACTTGAGAAAGTTCCCTTTAGATATAAGTATAAATTAAAAAATGGAAAAATTGCTTATGGAACCTTTGATGCCTATAATATAGAACAAGCCAAGAACTACTTAAGTAGTGAAGGTTATGATATTATTTCAGTTGAACCTAAAAAGAAATCTTCATTTGATGTAATTATCACATCACCTATAAAATCTGGGGAATTAGCTTTTGCTCTTACCCAAGTTTCAACTTATCTAAAAGCTGGTATTTCTTTAATTGATTCATTTAGAATTTTAGCTAAACAAGCTGTAAAACCAACAGTTAGAAGAGTATATGATATGATAGTTTTTGATTTATTATCCGGAGAAAGTTTAAGTGAGGCTTTTACAAAACAACCTAAAGTATTTCCTAAGTTATTAACGAACATGGTAAGATCAGCTGAATTAACGGGAGATTTGCCAGCTATTCTTGATGATATGGCTGATTATTATACAGCTATTGATAAAACCAAAAAAGAACTTAAAAGTGCTATGACTTATCCAACTATTGTTTTTATAATGGCAATTGCTGTTATAGTCTTTGTTTTAAAATATATTGTTCCTCAGTATGTATCTATGTTTGAAGGTTGGAGTAACGAACTTCCACCGGTAACTCAAATGACTATTAATTTTAGTAATTTTGTGCAATATAACTTATTAGAAATGATAATTATTATAATTTTAATCTTACTTTTATATAGGTCTTGGTTTAAGAATGTTAAGGTTTTTAGAACTGTTATGCAAGGATTATATTTAAAAATACCAGTTGTTAAAAATATTATTATGTATAGTGAAGTTTCAATGTTTTCTAAAACTTTTGCTTCTCTTTTAAATCATGGAGTATTTATAACCGATAGTATGGATGTTTTATTAAAAGTAAGTAATAATGAAATTTATAAAAAAATCATTGAAAATACAGTTAAAAATCTAAATAGAGGAGGGAAAATATCTGAAGCCTTCAAGGACAATCCTCATATTCCTATTGTTGCTTATGAAATGATTGTTACAGGTGAAGCAACTGGTAAACTTGGTACAATGATGGAAAAAGTTGCTAATTATTATGAAAGTTTGTATAAAAATGCAATTAATCAAGTTAAAAGTTTAATAGAACCAATTTTAATTGTTATGTTAACATTTACAGTAGGTCTTATAATTATAGCTATTATTGTTCCAATGTTTGATATGTATCAGATGATTAACGTTTAGTATGGAAATATATTATTATATTACAATTTTTATCTTAGGACTTTGCTTTGGCTCATTTTTTAATGTCGTTGCCATTAGAGTTCCTAAGGGTGAATCAATTAATAAGCCAGGAAGTCATTGTCCTTACTGTGGTAAATTTTTAAAGTGGTATGAATTAATACCTGTTCTTTCTTTTATAATTCAAAAAGGAAAATGTAGAAGTTGCCATCATAAGTTAACGTTCTTTTATCCTTTTACAGAACTTAGTACAGCTATTTTATATACTGTTTCATATTATTCGTTTGGTTTTAGTTATGAATTTATTATAGCTATTACTTTAGTAAGTGTTTTCTTATTAGTAATTGTTTCAGATTTAACTTATTTAATAATACCAGATAGATTTATTATAGTTCCGAGTATTATTATTATAATTGTTAATTTCTTAAATTTAGGAGTTAAGGGTGGTTTTATTCAAATTGGTTATGGACTAATTTCCTTTATAGTAATGTTTTTGTTGATGAAACTTGGTAATTTTCTTTTTAAAAAAGAAAGTATGGGGGGAGCTGATATTAAATTAATGTTTTTAGTAGGTTTATCACTTAATCCTTTACTTTCCATAGTTGTAATTTTTCTAGCTAGTTTTATAGCTCTACCGGTTTCAATATTTTTATTGATAAAGAACAATGAACATGTAATTCCGTTTGGTCCTTTTATTACTTTAGGTCTTTTAATAGTTTTCTTTACAAAGTTAAATATTGAAGAAATATTTACTAGAATATTACATATTTTTTAGATTTTACAAGAAATTTTTTGAAAACCTTAAAATAAAATAAGAAAAAAATAAAAATTAAAAGTGTCAAGTAAATAAAAAAATTAAAATAAAGGGGCAAAAAGTCTTGAAATCTGAAAATAAATATAATATAATTAAATACGAATAGAGAAGAAAAAATAAATTCTTATCTATTCTCTTAGGTCTCGGGTTTTATATTGATTGCTAATTTTCTATTTTCAAGCAATTAATTTAAAACCTGTATCTATTCATTACCACTCGACATATTTACAACATTGCTACTAACCTCGGTTGCTATTAATCCTAAAATAGCTAAAAGTTACTTTATGTAACTTTTTTTGTTTTCTATAAATTTTAGTTAATTTATTTGAAAAAAGTTTGAATAACTAATATAAATTAGATATAATATTAATATATAAAAGCTTTAGAAAAGAAAAGGAGATTTTATGAATATAGTTGATATTATTAATAAGAAAAGAGTAGGAGAAGAATTAACGAAGGAAGAATTAGAATTTGCTTTTAATGGTTATTTAGAAGGTATTATTAAAGACTATCAAATGTCAGCTTTATTAATGGCTATTTGTATAGAAGATATGACTAAAGAGGAAATTTTTTCCTTAGTTGATATTTTTATTAAAAGTGGTGAAGTCTTAGATTTAAGTGCTCTTCCGGGAGTTAAAGTTGATAAGCATTCAACTGGAGGAATAGGTGATAAAATCACTTTAATTGTTGGACCGATTGTAGCTTCTTGTGGAGTTATTGTTCCTAAAATGAGTGGTAGAGGACTAGGGTATACCGGAGGAACTATTGATAAGCTTGAGAGTATTAAAGGTTTTAAAACTAGTTTAAGTACCAATGAATTTATAAAAAGTTTAAAAGAAGTAGGCTTAGCTATAACTGGTCAAACAAGCAATTTATGTCCTTTAGATAAAGTAATTTATGCTCTTCGTGATGTAACGGGAACAACAGCTTCTATTCCTTTAATTGCAACTAGTATTATGTCTAAAAAAATCGCAGGGGGAGCTGATAAGATTTTAATTGATATAAAATGTGGTAATGGGGCTTTAATTAATACTACACCTGATGCTATGCGTCTTAAAAAGATTATGGAAGAAATTGGAGAATATTACGGAAAAACTACTATATGTGAAATAAGTGATATGAATATACCTCTTGGTTCTAATATTGGAAATTCTTTAGAAGTAATTGAGGCTATGGACGTTTTAAAAGGAAAACAAGGTAAGTTAACCGATTTAGCAATTAAAATTTCTAGTGAAATGATAAGTGTTGCTAAAGATATTAGTTTTGATGATGCTAGATGTGAAGTTTTAAAAGTTTTAGAAAATGAAAGTGCTTATAATAAATTCTTAGAGTTTGTTAAAAATCAAGGAGGAGATATTAATTCTTTAAAAGTAAGTGATATTAAAGAAGAAATTAAATCTATAAGGAGTGGTGAAGTAAAAGCTATTAATGCTTTAAATATTGGAAAATTATCTTGCAGTTTAGGGGCTGGAAGAATTAATAAAGAAGATAAAATTGATTATGAAGTTGGTATAGTTTTAAATAAATTAGTAGGTGATAGAGTAGAATATGGAGATACTTTATTTACTCTATATAAAAATAATAATAAAGAAATTACTTTAAATGTAGAAGATTACTATGAAATAAATTAAGTTTTATAACATAATCTTTATTGGTGATAATATGAACTTATCAGAATTTCAAAATAAAGATGTTATAAGTATTAAAACAGGAAAAAAGATAGGAAATATAATTGACTGTAAAATAGACCCAACTGATGGAAAAATTATTTCTTTTGTTCTTGATTATGCTAAAGGAGTTTTTTCATTTAGAAGTTCTAATAAAATTGAAATAGCATTTGATAAAATAAATAAGATAGGAGAAGATGTAATTTTAATAGATTACTGTGATTAGTATGAAAAAATATAAAAAAACAGATTTAGAAAGTTATACTTTAGGAACAACTTTAACACTTTATTTATTAACTAAAAAAATAGAATATGTAGAAAGAGTTTATATTCATTCTAAACAAGAAAAGAATGAAGCTTATAATAAAATAATTGAAATATGTAAAGATAATAAAATAGAAGTAATTTTTAGTGATAAAATTATTAATACTTTAAGTGATAAAGAAAATTGTTATGTAATAGGAGTTTTCAAAAAATTTCCAAGTAACATTGATTTAACTAAAAATCATGTTGTTTTAGTTAATCCTTCTAATATGGGAAATCTAGGAACAATTATTAGAAGTAGTTTAGGTTTTAACTTAAATAATTTAGTAATTATTAAACCTGGTGTTGATATATTTGACCCTAAAGTTATAAGAAGTAGTATGGGAGCAATTTTTAATATTAATTTTAGTTATTTTGATAATTTTAAAGATTATTATGATTTAACTAAAGAAACTCATGAATTTTTCCCATTTATGTTACAAGCAACTAAAAATTTAAAAGATGTAAGTGTTCCTAATTGTTATTCTTTAATATTTGGAAATGAAGGAAGTGGGTTAAGTCGTGATTTTTTAAATATTGGAACTCCGGTTATCATAAAACATAGTAGAGAAATAGATAGTTTAAATCTTGATAATGCTGTTAGTATTGCTTTATATGAATTTACAAAAGATATAAATTAATAAATAAAAAGACATGAGTTATAAAAAAAATAATTCATGTTTTACTTTTTAAAAAATATAATAAATAATAGTAAAGAAGAAAATAAAAATTAATATATTTATAATATAAAAAACATTTTAGGAGTTGACAATTTTAAAAATAACTAGTATAAGTTTATTTGAGAGGTGAGATAATGGATTTAGTTATAGTTGAATCCCCAGCTAAAAGTAAAACAATTGAAAAATACCTTGGTAAAAAGTATAAAGTAGTTAGTAGTGTTGGTCATATAAGAGATTTAGCAACTACTGGAAAATATGGACTTGGAATAGATATAGAAAATAACTTTACTCCTAATTATGTTCCTATTAAAGGAAAAACTAAAGTTATTAAAGAATTAAAAAAGTTAGTTAAAGAGGCTGATAAAGTCTATCTTGCAACCGACCCGGATAGAGAAGGAGAAGCAATTTCTTGGCATTTATATGATACTCTTGGAATTAAAGAGAATAAATATGATAGAGTATTATTTTATGAAATTACGAAAGATAAGGTTTTAGAAGGAATTAAAAATCCTAGAAAAATTGATTATAATTTAGTTAAAAGTCAAGAAACAAGAAGATTTTTAGATAGAATAATTGGTTTCCGTTTAAGTAGATTAATGCAATCTAAAACAAGTGGAACTAGTGCTGGTCGTGTTCAAAGTGTTGCTTTAAAATTAATTGTTGATAGAGAAAGAGAAATAGAAGCCTTTAAAAGTGAAGAATACTATACAATTACAGCAGAATTCAAAGAATTTGAGGCTGATTTATTTAAGTTAAAAGATAAAGATATAGAGATTAAAACTGAAGCAGAAGCTTTAGAAATATTAGAAAAATTAAATAAAGAATTTATTGTAGAAAGTATTGAAAGCAAGAATAAAAATCGGGCTAGTAAGTTTCCTTTTACAACTTCAACTTTACAACAAGAAGCATCAACTAAATTAAACTTTAATGCTAAAAAAACAATGATGCTTGCTCAAAAGATGTATGAAGGTATTGATATAGGAAGTGAAACAGTCGGTTTAATTACTTATATGAGAACGGATTCAATTCGTTTAAGTGAAGAGTTTACAGGTCCGGCTTTTAAATATATTGAAGAAAACTTTGGAAAAGAATATGTTGGTTATATTAAAAAAAGTAAGAAAACTGAGAATGTTCAAGATGCTCATGAAGGTATTAGACCAACTAGTATTTTAAGAAGTCCTAAGAGTTTAAAAGAGTATCTTACAAATGATGAGTATAAATTATATAATCTAATTTATAAAAGAACTTTAGCATCTTTAATGAGTGATGCTAAGACTTTGCAAACAACAATTGTTTTAGATAATAATTGCTATAAATTTAAAGCAACTGGTTCAGTTATTACTTTTCCAGGTTATTTAAAAGTTTATTCAGAGTTTGAAGATGTTAGTGATAATATTTTACCTGATTTAAGTAGTAAATTAAAACAAAGTATTGAAAGTTTAGATATAATTTATGAACAACATTTTACTAAACCTAAATCAAGATATACAGAAGCTAAATTAATTCATGAGATGGAAGAACTAGGAATTGGAAGACCATCAACTTATGCAACAATTATGTCTAATATAAAAGATAGGGGATATGTAAATATAATTGAAAAGAAATTCCATCCAACAGCTCTTGGAATTCAAGTAACCGACCGTTTACAAGAATATTTTAGTAATATAATAAATGTTAAATATACTGCTAATATGGAAGAAGATTTAGATAATATAGCTAATGGCAAGATTAATAATTTAGATGTTTTAACAAATTTCTATAAAATATTTGATGAGACTTTACAAAAAGCTTTTAAGGGTATGGAAAAAGAAAAGCCAGAAGAAACTGGTGAGATGTGTCCTCTTTGTAATCACCCTTTAGTTATTAGAAAAGGTCGTTATGGAGAATTTATTGCTTGTAGTGATTATCCTAATTGTAAATACATAAAAAAAGAACCTCAGGAAGTTAAAGAAATAATAGATTGTCCAAATTGTTCAGGAAAAATAATTGAAAAGCATAGTAAAAAAGGTAAAGTTTTCTATGGTTGCAATAATTATCCAAAATGTAAAACAGCTTATTGGTATGAACCAACTGGTGAATTATGTCCAAATTGTAAAAGTATGTTAGTTATAAAAAATAAGCAAATTAAATGCTCAGAATGTGATTATATAAAGGAAAATTAAAAAAGAATTTGACAACTTAAGTTAAATTCTCTTTTTTTTATCAAAATATTGATTAATTTTTGAAAAAGTGTGTTATAATGATTATATATGATAGAAAGTAGGTATACTATGAAGAAGAAAATGTTTGTACTTATGATATCTTTACTAGCTTTAGTAGGTGTTCTTGGAACAAGTTATGCCTTTTTAAGAGCTGAGTTTCAAAGTGATAAAAATCAAAAATTAGGTGTTGCTAATTTTGGCTTAGAATTAATAGCAGATACTAATTCAGTTAGTTTAAGTGGAGGAACTAAAACTTATCCTATGACTGATGAAGAGGGATTAAATAATCCTAAAATGGATTTTAGAATTAAAAATTCTGTAAATCAAACAGCTAATTATAGAATTAGTTTAACTGATACTGATAATTTAAAAAGCACGATGGAAAATAAAGATGTTAGGTATCAATTAACTAAGACAAGAAGTTCTAATAATAAAACTGAAATCAAAGAGATAACTAATCTTAGTCAAAATGGGGTTTTAGAAGAAGGAACCATTGAACCTGGTGAAGTAATAACATTTTCTTTAGTAATGTGGGTTGATATAGAAGCTAATCCAAATGGTTTAGTTTTCAATAAAGTAATTTTACTTGAAGGTATGCAGTCTCCAACTTTAGATAAGAGTGGAGCTAATTATCCTGAACTTTTAGATAATATGATTCCGGTTTATTATGATAAATTAAGTGATACTGAAGGAATTTGGAAAATAGCTGATGTAAAAAACTTAAATGCTGATTATGAATGGTATGATTATGATAACTTCATATGGGCTAATGCTGTAACTGTAAAAGAGAGTGGAAGTAAGACACGTGATTATTACTTAAATGCTCCAATGGGAACTGAAGTTAGAATGGAAGATATTACTAGTATGTGGGTTTGGATACCTCGTTACAAATATACAATCTTTGATGAGGTAGAGGACACATCTAAACAAGTAATTGATATAAAATTTGAACATGGAATAGATACAACCGGTTCTGTATCTTGTACTGATAAAATTTTAACTAATGTAAATTCTACATCAAGTGAAGTTTGTACTGATAAAGTAAATGGTAGTATTAAGTCAAATGTTAGTACTTATACTCACCCAGCTTTCTCATTTGGTGAGGAAGAGTTAACAGGTATTTGGGTTTCTAAGTTTGAAATGTCAACTGACGATAAGACATGTACTGATAATCCAAATGTAGCTAATTGTAATAAAAATAATTTGAATATTATTGTTAAACCAAATACAACTAGTTTAACTAATGTTAATGTTTCAAATATGTTTTCTAATATTAGGTCTATGGAATTATATGGAAATATTCATGGCTTTGCTCAAAGTGAACAAGCTACTTCCGTTTTAGATAAAAATTCTAACTTAACTGGAGAAATAGCTAATGATAATAATAACTTTGATACCCATATGATAAAAAATATGGAGTGGGGAGCTGTATCTTATTTATCAAGTTCTAAGTATGGTAAGCAAGGTAATGAATTATATAAAAATGAATATAAAGATGTTTATTCAAATAATTATTATAGTAAATCTACTTATAAGAGTGGATATTCAGGAAGTAATAGAATAGCTACTATTAATAGTTCTAAAGTTTTATATAATAACTTAACAATTAAAGAAAATCAAGGTTATTTAGGAGCTGGGGCTTCTACAACTGGTACAATTTATGGTGTTTATGATATGAGTGGAGGAGCTAGCGAGTATGTAATGGCTAATCAAGTAAATACAAGTGGTAGCTTTTATCCAAGTGGGGCTGGTACCTGGACAGCTAGTGTTAAACCTTTAGATAAATATTATGAAAAGTATTCTTATAGTAATTCAAGTGAGGATGTTGACAAGGCTAAGTTAGGTGATTCAATTAAAGAAACTCCAACTAGTGAAATAATGAGTGAAAAATCAGCTTGGAGTTCGTATGGTACTATGACAACTTCTGGTTCAGTTTCTTCTCTATTTACAACCGAAGCATTAACCGGAGCTCCAGTTATTTCCAACACATCAAGAGCTGTTCTAGCCGTTAATCGGGAATTACCTTGGAAAAAATAATAAAATTAAATACATAATTTAAGTTATGTATTTTTTTTACAAATAAAAAAGAGTTTAAAACTCTTTAAATTATACTTTCTATTTGACCTGTATTATTTAGATTACTTGGAGTTTGTGGGTTAGTAACAGGTGTATTAACATCAACAAACCAAGTACTAGAAATATCTACGTTATTACTTTCTGGAGTTGGGTTAGGCTTATCAATTTTAACAATAGTTGGAAGTCTAAAAGCTGGACCAAAGGCATAGCAATAACCAGGTTGAATTACTTGTAAACGCTTACTAATTTCATTTGTCATGAAAGGAATTAAATTTTTAATATAATCTAAATCTTTTGGGTGAGCCATTTTAAATATTAAGAAGTTATTAGACTGTGATAAAGAAGTTTCAGATAACTCACTTGGTCTTTGGGAAATTAATCCGAGTAAAATTCCGTATTTACGACCTTCTTTACTAATTCTTTCAAAGATATTATAACCAAGCAAATCAACATCTCCATCATTTTGAACATATCTATGAGCTTCTTCTAAAACAATATGCATTGGATAACCTCCACGAGGCTTATAATTTTTTAAAACATCAAATAACATTTTAGAAATAATTTTAACAATTGTTTTAGCAAATCTATCATCTACATAATTTATGTTGAAGTTAACAATTTGGGCTTTTCTGTTATTTTTCATTAAAAGAGAATTAACGTATTGTTCTTTAGTTACATATTCTTGATACTCAAAGTAACTTTTATAATAATTAGTTACTAAATTATGAATCCGAACTTTAAGTAAATTGTTGGTGTCATAGACTTTTTCACTTTTTAGCATTCCTTCACTTATAAGAGCAAAGTCAATTGCATTTTCTAAGTCTTCTAAAGAATAAATAACATTATTTCTAATTTCTTCTTGACCTTTATTTTCAATTAAGAATTTCGTAAAGAAATCTGTTAAAAGTTCCATTTCCCGAAGTTTACCATCAGCATCAATTATTAAACAATGTTTTAAAGCTCGATTGTATCCTGGTTGCGTAATCATAGTTTCAAGGGATAATTCTTCGGTTTTATAGAAAGCTAAAATTGAAAATATTTGGTCTCTTACTTGAACTGATGGACGACCACTTAATAATATATCTAGTATGGCTCTTGCAATTATATCATTTTTTATTTTTAAAATATTTTCGCCTTCTTGTTTAAATATATTTACTAATTTTAAAGCTTTTTCTAATACTTGTAATTGTTCAGGATTAGTAGCATTTAAAAGAATAGCTAAATCGTCAACATCTAAAAGATAAGGAGGTATTTTTAAAATTTCTTCGTTTGACTCTAGATTAGTTGTATAACTTTTATAAGAAATATAAGGATTTATTTTATCAATTTCTCTAAAAGCATTATGATATTCTCCATATGTATCAAACATGAAAATACTTGCTTTATAAGGAATTTTACTGCCACCAGCTTCAAAGATATTTTGAATTATTTTAGCAACTCCCCAAGATTTACCAGAGCCCGTTCCTCCTAAAATAGCAAAATGAGAACTAAAGAAATTATTTAAGTCAAAATGAATTTTAACATTTTCATAAATTGGACTATAACCTAAGAAAACACTTTTGCCAATTACAGGTTCTTGACTTAAAATATGAGAAACTTTACTTTCATCAATTAAATAGATATTAGCATTTCCTGATGGTTTAGTAGTAATACCATAGACAAATTTATCGTCTTTTATTTCACCAACTAAATTAACATATAATATATCATTTTCTAGATTAATAATTTCTCCAACAATTAACTTTTTATCTTGAAAAGCAACATAGGAATTAATTAAACTATTAGTTACCTTATCATTTAATTTAACACTTACAATATTTTCATTTATTTCAATTATTTTTCCTAGCATATTAGTCTCCTTTATTATCTATATTAATTCTATCATAAGTTTAAAAAAAAATCATTAATTATTAATGATTCTTTCTGTATTTTTGAAATTTAACTTAGCAATTTCTTCAAGTTTTTTAACTCCAAAGTTTTTAATAACTAATTTTCCGGCTTTATCTACTTCCATTCCTGAACCTTTCG
The DNA here is from genome assembly GCA_947595345.1 of uncultured Bacilli bacterium. GTDB lineage: Bacteria > Bacillota_I > Bacilli_A > RF39 > UBA660 > RUG591. Next base: position 14,660 of record CANQEQ010000025.1, read on the forward strand.
GAAGATTAATATTTATGTCTTTAGAAATTTTATTAAATTCTTTTAAAAAGATATACCGACTTATAATACTACTTGAAGCCACAGCCATATTTTTATCTTCAGCTTTAGTTATAAAAGTTATATTTCTTTGAACATATTTAGCTTCTTTTAAATATTCATAGTATTTGTATTCTTTAGCAAACTCATCAACAATTATATAATCCGGTTTTAAATTTTCTTGCATTAAGTCATATAAAACTTTATTGTGCATTATAGCTTTAACTTTATTCATATTATAGTCTTTATGATATTTATTATAGTCTTTATTAGTTAGAATAATACTTTTATAAAGGATTTTTTTAGATATTTGAGGGGCTATTTCTACTATTTTAGCATCCGTTAATTTTTTACTATCACAGACACCTAAACTTTGAAGATAAGGAACATCTTCTTTTTTAACATAAGAGGCAGTTACAACAATAGGACCAAAGTAATCTCCAGTTCCCACTTCATCACTTCCAACCGATGTGCAATTAAGAAAATCACGAGCATCATATTTACTTTCTAAAACTTTCGTTTCTTTCTTTTTGTTATCAGAATTAGTAACAACAGCATGACCAGAGTTTATTTTTTCAGTTTCAATCCAAAAGGAACTAGCTAAATCAGCATCTTTTCCTTGAAAAACCGCTTTCATTGAAGTATATAAAGTAACAACACTGTCCCCATCAACTGCTTGAAAAAAAGCATATTGAGGAGTAACTTCTTTTTTTAAATCTTTATAAAATTCTAACATTTTGTCTTTAGTTTTTTCACATACTTTTAAAGTAATAGTCATAAAATCACCAACTTAATTATATAAAATAAGCCTTAGAAAATCAATTATTTTAAATAATTTAAAATTTATTAATGTAAATTTATAGTTTCTTTTTTTAAATTTATGTTATAATGAATTAGGTGATATAATGAAGAAGTTAAAAATAGTTTCTCTTATAGCTTTAATTTTTATGTTAACAGCATGTAAGAAAAGTGATGCTTTATTATTTAAAGAAGAATATGAAGGATTAAATAATGATTCTAGTTATAGAGAAGTAAGTATTCCTGAGGATAATCCAATTAAATATATAACGGATACTGAATTAGCTAAGAAAGTAGAAGCTAAAGAAGATATGGTAGTTTATTTTGGTTTTAAAGAATGCCCTTGGTGTCGTAGTATAATTGAAACTTTACTTAAAGCTAGTAAAGACTTAAATATTGATACAATTTATTATTTAGATATTTCTGAAATTAGGGATACTAAACAAATAGGTGAAGATGGTAAAGTTACAACAACTAAAGAAGGTAGTGAAGGTTACAATAAACTAGTTTCCTTATTAGGTGATAGTTTAAGTGATTATAAAATAGGTGAGGAAGTAGTTGGTAAACGTATTTATGCTCCTAATATTTTAGTTATCAAAAATAAAGAAGTTAAAGGTGTAATAGAGGGAGTAAGTGATTTACAAACTGAACCTAAAATGGAATTAACTAAAGAAATTTTAGACGATTCATATTCTAAAATTGAAGCTATTTTAAAAGAATATAAATCTTTAAAATGTGATAGTTCTGAAGGTTGTTAAGTAATAAAAAAGGTAGAAATTTATAAAAAAACTACCTTTTTTTTAATTTTTTAAAAAAAATTTTTCTCTTAAAAATTTAATGAAAATTAAAAATTGTAAAAAAATTAGCTGAATTTTTAGTTTTGAAGTGCTTTTTTGAGTTCAATTTTAAATATTCAGTTAATTTTCTTTGAAAAACTTAAAATTTCCTTTATTTTTAAGATGTTGCATTAATAAATAAAGTATGATATTGTAAATAACTATGGAAGCAATTTAGAGCTAGGTGCCTGCCTTCTATTT